>JAYVVW010000001.1:0-24440 GCA_043786595.1 Sphingomonadales bacterium
CGCTTGATAATTCGCTGGCGTGGAGCGCGTTTTATCTCTGGAAATACGGGATAAAAGACGAAGCGGCATGTCTCAAGTGTCCGCAGACCGCCGCCATGCTTGCATCGATTCCGGGTGCCAAAATGCCCAACCGCGCGCCAACCGCGTTCTTCTCGATCCTCAAGCCGCGCACGCGGATTCCGCCTCATACCGGTGTGACGAATAGCCGGACGATCATCCATCTGCCGCTGATTGTTCCAGATGGCTGCGGATTTCGGGTCGGCGGCGAAACGCGCGAATGGCGCTACGGCGAAGCGTTGGCGTTCGACGATACGATTGAGCATGAGGCGTGGAACGACAGCGATGCCCTACGCGCGGTTCTGATCTTTGACGTCTGGAACCCGCACCTGACGCCGATTGAGACGCAGATGATCCAGACGATGTTTGATGTCAGCGATGCAAGCGCGATGGCTCCCAAAACGCTCAGGCCCGCTTGATCAACCGTCGCTCACGCGTTCAATATCTGCGCCGACCGCCTGAAGCTTTTCTTCAAGCCGTTCATAGCCGCGATCAAGATGATAGACGCGCTGGACGACCGTTTCACCCTGCGCGGCAAGCCCCGCGATGATGAGGCTCATCGAAGCGCGCAGATCGGTAGCCATGACGGGCGCGCCGGTGAGCGAGCCGACACCGCGCACGACGGCTGAGCGACCACGTACCTGAATGTCCGCACCCATCCGCGCCAGTTCGGGTACGTGCATGTAACGGTTTTCAAAGATCGTTTCGGTCAGCACGCTGGCACCGTCGGCTTTGAGCAGCATCGCCATGAACTGTGCCTGCATATCGGTTGCAAAGCCGGGGTAGGGCGCGGTTGACAGCGTCAGTGGGCCAATCTTTCCATCAGACGCAATGTGGATTGCATCGCGCTTGATTTCGACCGTTACACCAGCCTGTTTCAAGGCTTCAAGCGTCGCACCCATTTCATCGGGGCGGGCACCGACGAGATCGACAGCGCCGCCAGCAATGCCCACCGCGCAGGCATAGCTGCCCGCTTCGATCCGATCAGGCATGACGGCGTAAGTGGCACCGTGAAGCCGGTCGACACCTTCGACGGTCAGTGTTTCGGTGCCGATCCCGTCAATCCGCGCACCCATTGCGACAAGGCAGTTGCAGAGGTCGACGATTTCGGGTTCACGCGCGGCGTTTTCAAGCACGCATGTCCCCTTGGCGAGTGATGCCGCCATCAGCGCATTTTCGGTCGCGCCGACCGAGACGACGGGGAAAATCACGCGGCCACCCGGCAGCCTGCCACCCGGTGCGCGCGCGGTGACATAGCCTGAGGTGATTTCGATCTGCGCGCCAAATGCTTCGAGCGCTTTGAGATGGAGATCGATCGGACGGTTGCCGATCGCACAGCCACCGGGAAGCGAGACCGTCGCTTCGCCCGCACGCGCAAGGAGCGGGCCAAGCACGAGGATCGACGCGCGCATCTTGCGGACGATGTCATAGGGCGCAGTTGTTGATGTGATCTTCCCCGCACGCGCGGTCATGACGCGACCGAAATCTTCTGGCCGCGCGCCTTCGATCATCGTCGAACAGCCAAGCTGGTTGAGCAGATGGCCAAAGCTATCAACATCGGCAAGCCGCGGAAGATTGCGAAGCGTCAGCGGCTCATCGGTCAGCAACGCGCACGGCAACAGCGTCAGCGCCGAATTTTTTGCCCCTGAGATTGGCAAGCGGCCATTGAGCCGGTTGCCGCCGCGAATTACGATCCTGTCCATAATCGGCTCATAGCGAGAGAACGCCCGCGTGCAAGCCCGTCAAAGCCGTGCCAGCGCAGCTTCGACCTGACCAAGCCGTTCCTTGCCAAAAAACATCTCGTCGCCGACGAAGAATGTAGGAATACCAAATACCCCGCGCGCGACCGCGTTTTCAGTGTTTGCCGCAAGTTCAGCTTTGATATCT
Organism: Sphingomonadales bacterium; assembly: GCA_043786595.1. Classification (GTDB taxonomy): domain Bacteria; phylum Pseudomonadota; class Alphaproteobacteria; order Sphingomonadales; family Sphingomonadaceae; genus Aquisediminimonas. Next base: position 1,945 of record JAYVVW010000001.1, read on the forward strand.
GGATCGCTGGCCGCCGCGACGAGCGCCGCGCCGTCGAGCCCGGCAGCATCCAAAGTCGCGATTACGATTTTGGCATCGGCCAGATTTTTACCGTCTTCCCACATCGCGCTAAACATTGCCTCAAGAAAGGGCTTGAAGACGCCGCGATGTTTGGCCGCAATCAGTCCGCGCATGACAAGCATCGAGTTGACCGGAAAGTGCGGATTAAAGCTGAATTGGCTGAGCGCATTGGCATCGATAAAGCGGCGAAACTCAAGTTGTTCATATGCGAGCTTGGCGGGTGCATCGGCATAGCGCACCATCGGCGCGCGGTTTCCGGTTGCTTTGAAAATGCCGCCGAGCAGGCAGGGGATGTAATTGGCGGTGGCCGCGGTTCGCGCACAAAATTCGGGTAACACCTTGTGAACGAGATAGCCATTCGGCCCGGCAAAATCGAATATGAAATCAAAACTCTTGGTCATGCGTCAGAAACTTTCAGTCCACGGGCGAAGGTCAAGTTCGTGCGTCCAGGCATTGCGCGGTTGCTTATGCAGCATGACATAATTTGCCGCGATGTCGTCGGGTGAAAGGATTCCATCATTGGCTCTGAGCGTTTCGAAATCAGGGCGAAGTCCGCGAATGAAGTCTGTGTCAATACCGCCGTCAATCACGATATGTCCGACATGGATTCCCTGTGGCCCCAGTTCACGCGCGAGGCTTTGTGCCAGCATCCGCAGTGCCGCCTTCGCGCCTGAAAAGGCTGAAAAGCCCGAACCGCCGCGCAAGCTTGCGGTTGCGCCGGTGAAAAGAATTGTCCCCGATCCGCGCGGAATCATCCGCTTGGCAGCTTCGCGCCCAGTTAGAAAACCGGCAAAGCATGCCATTTCCCAGACTTTGCGATACACTTGGGCGGTCATGTCGCTGATGGCAAAACGGACATTGGCGCCGATGTTAAAAACGGTGACTTCGATTGGCCCGATATCGCGCTCAATCCGGTCGAAGAGCGCAATCATCGCAGCCTCATCGCGCGCGTCGGCAGGAAACGCCTGCGCTGCAAATCCTTCGTCGCGAATTGCGCTGGCGAGCGTCTCAAGTTGATCGCGATTGCGTTCGCGGCGCACCACGCACGCGACGAATCCTTCACGCGCAAAGGCACGCGCAATCGCGCCGCCGGTTGCGTCGCCTGCGCCAATGATCAGCGCTACCTTTTGGCTATTGTCGTTCACTGTGCGAGCCTAGATTGCGCGGTGACGCTGCGCCACAGAAAATTAAGCCGCAGCGGCGCTTACGACTGCATCATTTGCCATAATCCGGCGCGCTTCGGCGGCGGGCATTGGCCGACCAAACAGATAGCCCTGAATTTTGCGGCAACCAAGTTCGCGGATCATCCGGCATTCTTCTTCATTCTCGACACCCTCGGCAGTCGTTGACATGCCAAGGCTGTTGGCGAGCGCAACGACAGCACGGATGATTGCCAAGCTCTCAGGCGCGTTGCGTGCAGCACCCTGAACGAAGCTGCGATCAACCTTGATCGTGCTGAACTTGGTTTTTGAAAGATAACCGAGCGAGGAGTAGCCCGTCCCGAAATCATCAAGCGCAAGCCGCACGCCAAGTGACAGGATTTTTTCGAGCACTGCAATCGCCTTTGTCCCTTCTTTCATGAAAACGCTTTCAGTGACTTCAAGTTCGAGCCGGTGGGGGGGCAATCCCGCGTGCGAAAGCGCTGATACGACCGTAGCGGCAAATTGTTCATCATGCAGTTGTTCGGCGGAAACGTTGACTGCGATGCGGATCGTCGACGGCCAGGTTGCTGCTTCGGCGCAGGCAGTGCGCAATACCCATTCGCCGATCGGCCCGATCAATCGCGCTTCTTCGGCAATTGGAATGAATTTCACGGGTGAAACCATACCAAGGTCAGGATTGTTCCAGCGCAGCAACGCTTCAAAGCTTTCTACCGTTCCCGATTGGGCATTTACAACGGGCTGGTAATGAAGCTCAAATTCCTGCCGCTCAACCGCGCGGCGCAGCGCAATTTCGATCACACGCCGTTCCTCGGCATGGGCATGGAGTTGCGGCTCATAGGCGTTGTACGAACCGCCGCCCTGATCCTTTGAACGGTACAGCGCGAGATCGGCAGAGCGAATCAGCATCTCGACCGATCGGCCATCGCGCGGGCCGATTGCCGCGCCGATGCTCGCGCCGATGTAGATTGTATGGTGATCGACTTCATAGGGTTGCGAGATTGTCTCAATAATTTTGTGCGCAAGTTTGGATACGCGCAGTGGATCATTTGCGTCTTTGACGACTACGGCAAATTCATCGCCGCCCAGTCGCCCGCACAGCTCGTTGTCGCTCATTACGAGGCGAAGCCGTTCGGAAACGCGGGCGAGAAGGCGGTCGCCAATCGGGTGGCCAAGTGTGTCGTTGACTGCCTTGAACCGATCAAGGTCGATCATCATGAACGCGCAGCGCCCGCGCCAATGATCGGCGTCGGCCATCGCGACGCCCAGCGTTTCATTGATCAGCAAACGGTTTGGCAGGCCGGTCAGCGTATCAAAACGAGCCATGCGGTTGATCTTGTCCGCACTGCGCTGCGCCTCGGTTACGTCCGATCCGACGCCGTGGAAGCCGACAAACACGCCTTGATCATCATAACGCGGTGAAGCCGACAATTCCCACCAATGAACATTGCCGTCAATTTGCACCGGAAGTGCAAGATCGCTGAAACTTTCACGGTTCTTGAGCCGTTCGGACAGTTCGCGCAGGCCAGCCGAGAAGTTGCCAGCATCCCACGCGTCACCCGCGAGAATTTGCAGCAACGGCTTGGTTTCGAGTGACTGCGGCTCGACGCCCAAGGCGATGGCAAAGCGCGGCGACACGTGCGTCAAACAGCGTGACGCATCGGTTTGCCACATCCAGTCGCCGCCCGAATCCTCATATTCGCGGAGCAGCAAGCTTACTACTTCGCTTTTTTCCTGAAGGATGAACTGATTGAATGAACTGATCAGGATCGCGCGACCGTTATGGAGACAGGCGGCGATGAGTCCAGCAAGATAGATCAGTGCGGTAAACGCGACGATCGGCATGTTGAACATGTACATCATCCACGCGAGGCTAAGCCCCAATATGGCGACGGCGGCGGACGTGAAGAGCGGTACGGCCGAAAACGCGAATGTGGCGCCGCTCATGATCGCGGTGCTGACCGACCAGATGATCAGCGCATGTTGCGCATTGCCAGTGAGGCCCATTGCAATCGGAAGCGCAGACCATGCAGCCGCCGCAACGATCAAGCCGACAGACGCATTGTTGAGATCGGTGCGCGCGGCGGAACTATGGCTGACGTTGCCACCGCGCAGGCGCGGCGCGGCGAGCGCGATCGATACAAGCACAACAATACCAAACCAACTGGCCATCATCCAGAACGGCGCTTTGGTGCCGATCGCAAACCAGATCATCGCGCCAAACACGAGACTTAGCGCGCAGCGAATCAGCGAGAATTTGGCAAGCGTGTTGATTTGCGTCGCGCGAACACGCGCCCAATCAGCCGTGCCGGGATCACGTAGGCCCAATATCGTCAACCAATCGGTCGGATTCGACGGGGTTGAGATGTTTTTGCGTTTGGTCACGCAATAGCAGTTAACAGCAACAAGTTAGCGAAATATGAGCAGCCCGGATTTTGGCTCAGGCGGCAAGGTCAAATGTCTGGATATCGCCAGAAAGATAAAGGCTGCGCGCCTTCGCGCGGCTCAACTTGCCCGAGCTTGTTCGCGGCAACGTGCGCGGCGGCACCAATTCGACGACACATTGCATGCCGGTAATTGCGCGAACCTTGTCACGAATCATATCGCGCAGGCGGGTGCGCTCGGCAAAATCTGTCGTGCGGCACTGGACAAGCACCGCAGGCGTTTCTTCGCCCGTGGCGGTGGTAATCGCGAACGCCGCGATATCACCCGACTTGAAACCGGGCAGTTGTTCAACCGCCCATTCGATATCCTGTGGCCAATGATTTTTGCCGTTGATGATGATCATGTCTTTGGCGCGGCCGACAATATAAACATAGCCGTTCGACATATATCCCATGTCACCGGTATCGAGCCATCCGTGTTGCAGACAGGCCGTAGTCGACACGTCATCGCGGAAATAGCTGTGCATGATCGAAGGGCCGCTTGCCCATATCTTGCCAATCCGACGCTCGGGCAAAATTGCCCCGTCCTCTTCGCGGACTTCAACCGCCATATCGCGGACGGGTTTGCCGCAATTGACGATCGCGCGAAACCGCTTGGGCCTGTCTTCACAGCTCGAAAGCCCTGCCAACTCTTCTTCCTCGACAAGCTCGACGCTGATGCCCTCACCCGGTGGCATGATCGATACAGCAAGCGTCGCCTCAGCCAGGCCGTAGCTAGGCAGAAACGCCGATGCCTTGAATCCAGCGTCGCCATAGGCATCGACAAATGCCTGCATCACGTCTGGCCTGATCATATCCGCGCCGTTGCCAGCAACGCGCCAGCGCGACAAATCGAAACGCTCTGCGGCATGCGTCTGGCTTGAAACGCGTCGTGCACAAATGTCATAGCCGAATGTGGGCGAATAGCTGAGCGTCGTGCCAGTGTTGCGGCTGATCAGATCGAGCCAGGCAAGCGGACGGCGCGCGAAATCTTCGGTTTTGAGATAGTCGGTCGACACCTGATTTGCGACGGGCGACAACAGGCAACCGACAAGCCCCATGTCATGATACCAGGGGAGCCACGAGACGCAGCGGTCGGTCGGTTGCACGTCCATACCGTGCGAATGCGCCGCAAGATTGTTGAGCAGCGCCCGGTGCGTCACCGCGACTCCGTGGGGAAAACGCGTCGATCCGCTTGAATATTGCAGATAAGCGATGTCATCACTGTTTGCGACAGGCAGCGCCGCATCGGGCGCCGCCATCTGCGCAAAATCTTCCCATGACTGGCCGGGTATGTTGCAATTGCGCGCCGCGTCTTGGGCCATTGCAGCGAGCGCTTCAGGATAGAAAAGGCAGCGCGCATCGGCACTTTTGATCTGAACGCTGAGCTGTTCAACATAAGCGTCGCGGCCACCAAATGATGTTGGCAGCGGCAGCGGAACAGGCCAGACACCAGCATAGATGCAGCCAAAGAACATCGCGGCAAATTCAGCGCCGGTTTCGGCAATCAGCATCACGCGCTCACCTGGAATGATCCCTTGGGCGATCAACCGGCGCGCCATTTGCTGCGCGTCGCCCCGCAATTCGGCATAGCTGTAAGCACGTGCCAATTGACCGCGCGGATCATGGAAATTCAGGCCGCGCACGCCTTGGGCGGCGTAATCAAGCGCGTCACCCAAAGTCGCAAAATCAGAAAACCGGCGTGGCAAAACGTCATCAGTTGGCGTTGCGACGGCAGGGAGGTTGAGCGCGATTGGCATATTTGGTTCAATTCCCTGCAATGTAACACTCGCGCTGACGACGCGCGCTGACTTGATGGACACCGGGCTGCCCCTGCCGCAAATATTTGCCTCGTCTGCTTGCCTTCCACTTTAGGGTCGACTGTGGCACAAATTTGTTCCTGATGACCGACTACCAGCAACCACCGCGTGAGCGCAAGCGCGGACGACCCTTTGATGCGGCACGATTGCGCGCGCTGGCGATAGCCTATGTCGGAAAATACGCCACAAACAGCGGCAAACTGCGTGCGTATCTGAAGCGTAAACTAGGCGAGCGCGGGTGGGAGGGCGAAGACTTACCCCCCGTCGATGATATCGTTGGCCAGTGCGCAGCGCTTGGTTATGTCGATGATGAAGCCTTTGCCGCTCAGCGTGCGGCGTCGCTGTCGAGACGTGGGTTCGGGCCGATCCGCATTCGTTCGTCGCTGCGCGCGGCGCACGTTGATGCCCAATTGGCTGCGCAGACGAGCAATTTGAGCGGCGATGAAGCGATCGAAGCGGCACTTGTTTATGCGCGGCGCAAACGGTTTGTAATCGGCGACGATCCAGCAACGAACCGCAAAATGATCGCTGCATTTTTGCGTGCTGGGCACAATTACGATATAGTAAGAAGAATCATTGATCAGTTAAAAACTGACGATGATGATTCGGGCGCTCGGCATTAGACCATTGATATTAAATATTGTTTTTTCATGGCGATCATGTCCATAGCGTCGGATCGAGAAGTTTGAGGTGGTGTCAATGACAGGAGCGCAATCTGAAAGCGCACCGCGCGTAGGTGATGGTAAGTCATCGGTTCTCGACGGAGAGGGGACTCACGTTGAACCCAGCGAAGATACAATCAGCGTGTCCGATGACGAGGCTGTGTTCGAAGGCACGGTGAAATGGTTTGACGCGACGCGCGGTTTTGGTTTTGTCGTCGCTGATAATGATATCGGTGATGTCCTCATCCACTTCTCTGTCCTGCGCGATCATGGCCGCCGGATGCTCCCCGAGGGCACGCGCGTGAGATGCCATGCTATACACGGAGAACGCGGACTGCAGGCGTCGCAGATTTTGTCGTTCGACTTGTCGACTGCGACTGGCGTCGATTACGATATCCGCCGCCCGGCACGACCTGACCGGATTGATCCGCTTGCAATCCTTGCCGAAGCGGGGCCGATGGAAGCCGTGGTGGTCAAATGGTTCAATCGCCTGAAAGGCTACGGGTTTCTCAATCGTATCGACGATGACGCTGACATTTTTGTCCATATGGAAACTTTGAGGCGCGCCGGAATTGTTGATATCTTGCCCCAAGAAATGTTACAGGCGCGCATTGCCGTGGGAAACAACGGCTTGCTCGCTGTTGAGGTTTTAACCGCGTGAACTTTGTAATGCGTATTGCGCCTGTGCTCCTCATCCTGTCGTCGGCGGCGTGTCATGCAACCGGAACCGGCACCGAAGCTACGGCTGCTCTTACCGAGCGTGTGGCGCTCGAGATCAAAACGGCGGCAGGCGTTCGTACCTTCAAAGTCGAAGTCGCGCGCACACCAGAACAGCAGGAGCGCGGCCTGATGTTTCGCACGTCATTGCCAGACGACGGTGGGATGATTTTTCCGATTGCGGTGCCGCGTGAAGCGAGCTTCTGGATGAAAAACACCGTCATCCCGCTTGATATGATATTTATCCGCAGCGACGGGACGATCGCGCGCATAGCCGATAATACGATCCCTTATGATTTGACACCGGTCAGTTCAGGCGAACCCGTCACCGCTGTCCTCGAACTCGCAGGCGGCAAGGCAGCTGCGCTCGGCATCGCCGAGGGTGACCGGGTGATCTGGAAGTCGGCTGGCGAATAGTGAGCGATTCCATTGCGTGCGTGACCGAATTCACAACTGCGCCGGGCTCAATGCACCTTGGTATGATTACACCGGAACAGTGATGTGCTTGCCGCCAAAGACCGCCTGCCAATTCTCGATTTCGGAAACGACGATGTCGTCGGTAGCATGTGCAAGTTCGGAGACGCGGGCATAATCGATTGCATCGTCAGCGCCCGAAATCAACAGCGCCAATCGCGCATGGACGGCGTCGAGCTTTTCTGCGGTCACTTCCGATATTGCGGCGAAGCGTTCAAAGTCCCCAAAGTAACGCATTCCCGCAATGGCTGCACCCAAGGTCGGAAGCGTGACGCCCATGAAAGTGAAAACATAAGACAAAGCGTGCGGCCAATCATGGGGAATGATTGCGAGCATTGCCGCAAGCGATAACCCCAGATAAATCGCCACCGACACGACCGCGAGCTGAAACAATCGCGTCGAAAATCCGTCAAGATTATGGTGGACTTTGGTAAGCTTTGCCGCCTTGCCAATATGATAGTCGCGCTGGCTCACGACATGCGCATCGAGCAGGTTAACAAGCGCCGCACGCAGATAGGCTGGCGTGATCGCAACCCTTGGCAGCCCCATTGCCCGCAATCCGTGGCGGGCGTAATATTCGGGCCACGCGGTATCTGAACCTTTGGGCCAGCGTCCCGGCGGGCGGGCGACACCGAGCAGGAGCAGGATCGGCGCATGACGGAAATATTCCGATACGCGCCGCGTTTCAAACCAACGCCCGTGCCAGCGCTGCTTGCCACCCAGCCAGGTAATGAACAATATGGCAGCGAGAAGCAGGAACTCAATGGCCGCAAACATCCATTTGTTGTCCGATAGACCCAGCGGTTGATAGGCAACCCCCGAGATAATTGCACCCGCCGAAAGCAGAAAATTTGTAACCATCCCGCCGCGATAGCTGTCTGACAAATGAGCGGAGATGCCGTCGCTCCACGCATAATGGCGCAGCACGCCTTCATCGATCCGCGCGGCGAATGCGCGATCGCCGCGGGGCAGAGCCATCGCCGCTGCGACCACATGAGCCCCGCTGCCGCTCGCCACAGTGTCGGGCGTCTGGTAGGTCTGGCGCAGCGAACGAAAGGGTCTACCATCGCCGCCAAACAGCGCTTCGATGCGGCGATAGCCGGTCCACCAACGGCTGCTGTGCGGGTGCCAGGCCTCGCTCGCTAGCGCCGCAATCCCCGCACGAAGGCCACCGGTTGGCGGGCGCAGAGCCGCGCGAACTAACCCGGTCAGCAACTCTAGCCGGTCGTCGGCGACACCCGGAGCCGGAGCCGCCAGCGATTCGGGCGCGCGCAGGATCGTCCAATTTTCAGGGTGATGGGCATTGATCCAGATCACCGCAGCGCCCAATTCCAGCGCCGCAGCAATTGTATGCCCGGTGCCGCCGAGAAGCGATGTGCTCGCCCCGTCCCAGACGCCAATGATGATGTCAGACTGCTCGATCAGCACCCGCCCGGCGAGCGCCACGCGCTCCGAGCTATGCGCGGAGAACGTCTGTGCCTTGGCGATGTCGGTCGGAGCATCCATCTTGGCAAGGTAAAGTGCTGCAATCTTGGCATCGCGTTCGGCGAGTTCAAACAGCGCCGCGCGCTGGCCCAGTTCACGGATGACCATTGCCCGCCTCTGCGTCTCGGGATCAGCCACCTCGCCCCCGGCCAGTAACGCCCGCGCATCATCGGCACTTGCAGGTTGCGCATTGATCGCAATATTGAGCATATGCCCGAACGGTAGCGGTGCGACCAGATCCCATCCCCGCGCCAGCGCGCCAAATGCCGCGATCTGATCTACCCCGTCGACAAGCAGGCAGTGCAGCCGCGTCGGCGCGGGCGGCGTGGGTTCGGCGGCAGTCACGGCATCAATCGCGGCGAATAGCGCGGCCAACACCGCTTCAACCCGCGCGCGGTTGGCCGCGAACGCGACGTTGTCCGATCGGTGCCCGGTCACACCGATGCTGAACCGCGCGGCAGGCGGAGGTGGGGCAGAGACGGTCATCGCGCCAGTATGACTGTCAGGCCGGGAATGGAAAGCGCGCCCCACGCTTTGTCGGTGGTAATTGCCGGGAGTCCCTTGGCAATCGCCAGCGCCATGCACGTCCGGTCGCCCAGGCTGCTGCCTTTGGTTTTGGTCGCTTGCCACAACATCGCCGCCGCCCATGCGTCGTCGACTTCGTGCGCGCGGACTTCGAGGTTCAGCGGGTCAATCATGCCGCGTGCCGCTGTGGGGGATGCACCGTCTGATAAAAGTACCTTGACTACTTCTTGCAGCGTCACGGTCGAAATCAAAGCATCGACCGCGTAACCCGCAATCACGTCAGCCCCGCGCTCGTCGCGAAGCATCGCGATCACGGCCGACGCATCAAGAACTGCGCGGGCCAAAGTCAACGGCCCCGCAACCGATCCCTTTCCGCCTCCTGCCGCCGTTCTTCAAGGAAGTCATCGCTCGACGTGCCGTTCTTCACATGCTGGCGATAGAGCGCCTGCGCGTGTTTGATTCGGCTCGCCATTGAGGTGAGCTTTACCTCGTCGCCCTCGACCTCCAGCGCGACGACGCCCGCGCCCGTTACGCCCAGTGCTGTGCGCACAGCCTTGGGTAGAACCATCCGACCATTGGCGGCGATGCGGGCGTTGATCACTTGGCTCATAAATGGCACTCCGGATTTTGTGGCATTTTCTTGTATGGCATTTTTGAGGTCTGTCCAAGATTAAACATCTAATCTGGAACGGGGAGGATTTGCGATTACCTAGCCCGCTCGATTTCCGCCTAGACTGCGCGGAGGATTGCGCACATCGGCTGGCCACGTGGCTGCGGGACAATCGAGATCGACGATCGATCAACTGTTTGTTGTGTCGCGCTGACACTCGTGTCATATTTCGCGGCGTCGCGAGTGCAAGTGTAACTATGTTCGTTTTTATCCACGATCAGGGATCGCGATTTCAACATGTCTTCCGCCAGCGCAGACCAGATTCCGGCCACGCAATCAGCCTCCGTCTTTTTGAGCTATTCGCGCGAAGATCGGGGACGCGCGTTGCCGCTCATAAAGGCGCTCGAAGCCGAAGGATTGAGCGTCTGGTGGGACGGCCTGCTCGAAGGCGGCACGGCGTTTGCGCAGACGACCGAAATCGCGCTGGAAACGGCGGATGCGGTGGTCGTACTCTGGTCGGCGCGGTCGGTTCAGTCGCACTGGGTAAGAGACGAAGCCACGCGCGGGCGCGATCGGGGCTGCATGGTTCCCGTATCGATCGACGGCACATCTGCGCCGCTCGGCTTTCGCCAGATTCAGCATATCAATTTGTCAGCGTGGAAGGGCAAGCAGAAAGCCCCTGAAATTGCGCAGTTGGTCCGCGCAATCCGGTCTACGGTCGCTTCGCCGGGCAGTCAGATGGGCACCACATCGGTAATCGATTCGGCGCGAACGCCGCTGTCTCGCCGGGCCGCGCTCGTAGGTGGAGGCGCGGCAATTGCCATCACGGCCGGCGGACTTTTGACCTGGAAATCGGAATTGCTCGAAGGCGGAACGCTCGCCAATAGCGTCGCCGTCTTGCCGTTCAAGAATCTGAGCCAAGACCCGCAACAAGCGTATTTTTCGGATGGTCTGTCAGAGGAACTGCGCTCGACACTCAGCCTCAACAAACAGCTTATAGTGGCGGCCGAAACGTCGTCGAACAGTTTCCGCGACAAGGAGGTCGACGCAAAGACGATCGCCCGCAAACTCGATGTGGCTTATATTCTCGATGGCAGCGTGCGGCGGGCGGGCGACACACTCAGGATCACCGCGCAACTTATCAACGGCGCAAAAGGTTTTGATATTTGGTCGCAAAGTTTCGACCGCAAGACAGGCGACGTCTTTGCCATCCAGAGTGAAATCGCGACTTTTGTCGTCGATGCTCTAGTTGCAAAAATGGCTGGAGACAAAACAGCCGCGAAATTCAGTCTTGGTGGAACGAAGAGCACAGCGGCCTTTGAGGCCTATCTCAAGGGTCGGGCTGCCTATGAAAGCGTTGGTGGGGAGGACGCCGACCGGATGGCACTCGCTTGGTTCGACAAGGCGATTGCGGCCGATGCGGGCTTCGCCAAGGCGCATGCGGCGCGCTCACGTACGCTTGCGAGCATTGCGGCCATCACCACGCAGGCGCACGAACTCAAAAGCCTGTACGGGGCGGCGATCATATCGGCCAAAAAGGCGCTGAATCTGACCCCCGAACTGGCAGACGGCTATTCCGCGCTTGGCTTTGCGCTGATGCACGGGCGACAGGATATGCGGGCAGCGCGCGAGCCGTTTGAACAGTCGCGGCGGCTGGGCTGGGGCGATGCCGATGTGCTGACGCGGTTTGCTGGTTATTGCATCAATGTCGGACGCGTAAAAGACGCCGAAGCCGCGACGAAACGCGTACTCATGCTCGATCCGCTTAATCCCCGTGGCTTTCGGGTGCTTGGGTTGATCCAATCGGTTGACGGGCGTTTTCAAGAAGCAATTGCATCCTTCAATCAGGCACTCGCGATCAATCCCAAAATGGCAGGCGCGCATGCAGCGATTGGGCTTGTCCAGTTCCGCCTCGGCGCGTTCGACAAGGCGCGTCAGTCCTATGATCTGGAGACCTTTGACCTGTTCGGGCAAACAGGTCTGTCGATTATCGACTATCAGCGCGGCAATAAGGCAAGTGCAGACACGCTGATGGCCGCAATTTTGGCTGAATATGGCGACAACGCGCTGTATCAAAAGGCTGAGATGCTGGCGCAGCGCGGCGATGTGCAAGGCGCGATGGACGCGCTCGAACGCGGCCATGAAATTGGCGATTCGGGCCTGCTGCTGATCCGCAACGACCCTTATCTGGATCCGTTGCGATCAAACCCCCGCTTTATTCGATTGCTAAATCAGATGGGATTTGATTAACTTATAATTCCAGAGCGACAAAGGAAAGATCATGCGCAAGTTTACGCTCGTATTTTCAATTGCAACAGCATCGTTGATGGTCACCGCATGTGACCCTCCCGGCAAATCGCCAGAGGCCGAGACGACAACCTTAGATACAACGGAAGCAGCAGCTCCCGCCGCTGACGGCAATGCTATTGACGCCAAAATGGCCGGTTCGGGTGAAGCATCCAACAGCGCGACGGACGATAAGGATGATGACAAGGGCGGCGATCCCGGTGCCCGACAACCCGCATCACCAAATAGTTCGATGCCCTAACGTGCGCCTTGGCGCGTCACAGGGTCTGGTAAGCGCAAGAAGTCTTCGGTTCGCTTCTTGGCTTCCTCTATCCAGTCGAAATAGGCGTCCACCCGTGTGTAAACCCCCGGCACGCCCGCCTCCGCGCAGCCGCGCCCGAAGCTCACGATACCGATCAGCGTCACATTTTTGATGTCTCTGTTGCTTGGCAATTGCGTCAACGGCCCGCCGCTATCGCCTTCGCAGGAATCGGTGCCCGGAGCATAAGCGCACAGCGCGCGATCCGAGAATTTTTCACCATAGATTGCCTTGCACTGTTGATTGGCCATCAGATTCAGCTTGGTTTCGCCAAGCCTTTGCAACAGCACGCCATTGTAACTTGTCCGGCCCCATCCTGACGTGCGAACCTGCTGCCCGATCTGCAACCGTTCCAAACCATTATGCGACGGTCGCACGATCGGGATCGTGGCGATTTTGTACACCGGCGCTGCCAAGGGGCGCCCGGCCGACACGATATGGAGCATCGCGATATCATTTGGCTTTTCGTGTCGTGTGTAACTCGCGTGGACAATGACGCGATCGATCCGGAAGATTGCGCCGTCGCCTGCTGCCAAGTCAAACGCGCCGAGGCGCACGCGAACGTCATCCATGGCGTTGGCGCCGTCACGCGTGCAATGTGCTGCCGTAAGAATCCAGCTTTCTGCGATCAACGAGCCGCCGCACCAATGCTGATTCTGCCAGCCTCCTTTGACGGATGCGACGAAAATTTGTGCCTGCCAAGCCAGAGTGCCCGGCTCGACTTTGTAATATCGGACGCCCCTTCTATCCGTCCGGTCGCCTTGGCAAATACGTTTGCCTTGCCAGTTCAAATAGCAGACCTGGGTGTTAGCCCAGCCTCTGTTGATGCTGAGGATCACGGGCGGAAGAAAGTCGGGCGTCACGGTAATCGGCAGACCGTCAAGCGGATCGCGGACTTGGGGAACCGGTTCATCAGGGGCACTCAATTCTGCTTTCACTGCGGCTTCGCGATTTTGCGCAGAGACCGACGTCGGCCAGCTTCCTACGACCAGCGCCAGACACATGAGCCAGGTCGCACTTCGCGAAACTATGGGCATTTGCCGCAAAATCTATGTACTCCTTTCTGCGTTGTCCTTACATCCAATTGGTCAGCGACACGCTATAGCGATCCCACGCGGCCGCCGCGCTGGGATAGGAATGCGTTTATTCGACTGCCATTATGGTACCACACAACACACTTGACAAGTGAAAAATGTTCTTTTTTTGTACCACATTCACAGGTTGCGCCGTGTCGCGGTTGCGCGTAATTGGCGCGCTATGGCGATTATCAAGAATATGTTTACGTGGTGGGAAGGATCGGGATTTACCACCTGGCTTTCCACGCGGATAAGCGGAACGCGGATTGGCGGCGATGCGCTGGGTAATGTCTATTATCAGGGCGCGGTCAAGGCGGATGGGCTGCCGCGCCGCTGGGTGATCTACAATGGCGCGAACGACGCCAGCCGCGTTCCCCCCGAATGGCATGGCTGGCTTCATGGTACGATTGACGCTTCGCCCGATGAAGCGCTGCCGCCGCCGCGCCGCTGGGAAAAAGAAGCGACTGCGAATTTGACAGGCACGAACGCGGCTTATCTGCCAAGTGGCGCGTTGCAGGCGGGCGGGACGCGCAAACTTGCGACGGGCGACTACCAGGCGTGGACGCCTCAAGATTGATGCGCCGCCGGCTTGTCCTGTTCGGAGCGGGGTCGCTCACCGCGCTGCTCGTCGCTTGGCAGGCAGCGCCTGCGATCCAGAATGCGGTTGATCCCGCAACGGAGACAACTGCACCGGCCAAGCCCGAGGCTCCAAAGCCAAAAGCAACGCTGAATCCGCCGGCCAAACTAGCACCCAAGCCTGTGCTTCCCGCGATCAAATCGGACACGCCAATGGCAGAGCGTGTTGCAACGATCGGATTGCTCAACAAGCGCAATGGTCTGTGGCGCGATCTCATCATGAAACCCGGCGAAGCCGTTCATATTGGCGATGTCGTTGTCCGGCTCAAGGCGTGCGAGACAACAGCGCCGTGGGAACCCGAAAATTACACCGGCGCGTTCGTCCAATTGATCGTTAACGGAAGCGACGACAAATGGCGCAAGGTATTTTCTGGCTGGCTGTTCAAGGAATCTCCGTCGCTCAATGTCGTTGAACATCCGATTTACGATGTCTGGGTTAAGGCCTGCACGATGCGCCATCCTGATACGGGGCCCGATACGCTTGTTGTGCGCGGTGGATCGAGCGAGACGGCGTCTGGCGCGCGGCCCAAATCAAAAGCGAAAAAATCGGGTGCTGTTTCTCCGCAGCCGGTTGAAGACAGCGCCGACGACAATAGCGACATATAGCGAAACCGATTGATTTCGACCGCACCCAGCGATGCAAGATGCGGTGTAATGAACTGGCAATCGAGCAACGTAAACCCGCCCGCGCGCAGCCGCGCAACGAGATGGGCAAGCGCGACCTTCGACGCATCGGTTGCGCGCGAAAACATTGATTCGCCAAAAAACGCGCGACCAAGTGTGATCCCGTAAAGCCCCCCGACAAGCGCACCGTCAGCCCATGCTTCGATGCTGTGCGCGTGGCCAAGCTGGTGCAGTCGCAGCACGGCGGCTTCAATTGCACCGTTGATCCACGTCGAAGGGCGATCGGGTGCAGATTGCGCGCAAAGCTGAACAACGCTGCTAAATTCCTGATCACAGCTTGTGGTGAAGCGCCCTGATTTGAGCGTCTTGGCAAGCGAGCGCGACATCTTGAACGCGTCGAGTGGCAGGATGCCGCGTTTCTTGGGTTCGACCCAGTAAACATCGCCGGCATCACGCCCGTCCGCCATCGGAAAGATGCCAGCCGCATAGGCTTTGAGTAAAAGTTCAGGGTCTAACGGCGTTGGCATCGCGAAGGTCTTTATACTGGCTTTCGCGTCTACCCAAGAGCGAGTAGGGCGGTCGCGTGCAAAGCATGAAGCAATGTGATCTCGCCATCGTCGGCGGCGGCCTGGCAGGGAGCCTGATCGCGCTCGCGGTCAAGGCCGTGCGTCCCGATCTCAAATTGTGCCTGATTGAAGGCGCGCCGAGTTTTGGCGGAAATCACGTCTGGTCGTTTTTTGATACTGACATTGATGCGGCCAACCGTGCAATCGTTGCGCCCCTGATCGGCTGGCAATGGCCCGCCTACGACGTTGCGTTTCCGCGACATGCCCGAACGCTTGCGGCTGGTTACAACAGCATCGATTCGCACCGGCTTGATGCGTGCGTCCGCGCCGTGCTCAAACCCGGTGAGATCGTTGAAGCATCCGCCGTCGCAGTGACGCCAACGCGCGTGACGCTCGCCGATCAGCGCATGGTCGTCGCCACCGGGGTGATCGATACGCGCGGCGGCGGCGATCTCTCGCTGCTCGAATGCGGGTGGCAGAAATTTGTCGGACAATTGCTCGAATTTTCAACGCCGCACGGGTTGGTGCGGCCGATCGTGATGGATGCGACGGTGCCGCAGATTGACGGCTACCGCTTCGTTTATTGCCTGCCGTTCAGCGAAACCGAAATCTTTGTCGAGGATACATATTACAGCGATACCGCCGATCTGGATGTCGCGGTGGTCGCGGATCGGATTGCCGAATATGCGACGCGCAAGGGTTGGAACGCACCGAAGGTCACGCGCAGCGAGAGTGGCGTGCTACCAGTAACGATGCGCGGCAACTTTGCGCACTATTGGGCGTCGACTGGCGCTGACGTTGCCAAGGCGGGGATGCGCAGCGGGCTTTTCCATCCGACAACGGGCTATTCGCTGCCAGATGCGGTGCGGCTGGCGGGAATGATCGCGCGTGCCGATGACGTGTCGGGCGCCGCGCTTCAGCGTTTGACGCATGATTATGCCGCGCAGAAGTGGCAGAGCCGCGGCTTTTACCGGATGCTCGATCTGATGTTATTCCGCGCGGCCGATCCGGCGGAGCGCTACCGTGTGCTCGAACGTTTCTACACATTGTCGCCGCGTCTGATAGCGCGATTTTATGCGGGCGAAACAACGATCCGCGACAAGCTGCGGATATTGTCAGGCAAACCGCCCGTGCCAGTCGGGCGAGCGATCAAAGCAATTTTTGGGAGTGCGACGTGAAAAAGGCGATAGTGATTGGTGCGGGCTTTGGTGGTCTTGCGCTGGCGATCCGGCTGCAATCGGCGGGGATCGAAACCGTCGTAATCGAAGCGCGCGATAAGCCCGGCGGGCGCGGCTACCACTGGGTCAAAGACGGCTTCACATTCGACGCAGGGCCAACGGTGATCACCGATCCCGATTGCCTTGCGCAGCTATGGGCGCTGTCTGGCCATGACATGGCGGATGACATCGTGCTTGATCCGGTGTTCCCATTTTATCGGCTCAACTGGCCCGACGGAACCAATTTCGATTATTCGAACGACGATGCGTCGCTGCGTGCCGAAATCGCCAAGCTCGATCCCGAAGATGTCGCGGGCTATGCAAAGTTTCTTGAATATTCTGCCGGGGTCTACCGCGAAGGCTATGTCAAGCTTGGCACCGTGGCGTTCCTTGATTTCGCATCGATGATCAAAGCCGCGCCTGCGCTTGCCAAATATCAGGCGTGGCGATCGGTGTATTCGATGGTGTCGTCGTTCGTCAAAAATGAGAAATTGCGTGAGGCGCTTAGCTTTCACACGCTGCTGGTGGGCGGCAACCCGATGACGACAAGCGCGCTTTATGCGCTGATCCACAAGCTTGAAAAGGATGGCGGCGTCTGGTTTGCGCGCGGCGGCACGAACAAACTGGTTGCCGCGATGGTGACGCATTTTGAACGTCTCGGCGGCGTCGTTCGGCTCAATGACGCGGTTGAAGAAATTGAAACGCTGGGCGATAAGGTCGTCGGCGTGCGCACCAAGAGCGGATGGCGCGTTGATGCTGATGCGATCGCAAGCAACGCCGATGTCGTTCATAGCTACCGCGATCTGCTCGGCCAGACACCGCGCGGCAAGCGCGCCGCTGCGTCGCTTGAACGCAAGCGCTTTTCGCCAAGCCTATTCGTTGTCCACTTCGGAATCAAAGGCACGTGGCCGGGCATCCCGCATCATATGATCCTGTTTGGCCCGCGCTATAAGGGGCTGCTTGATGATATTTACGAACACGGCGTCCTGCCCAAAGATTTCTCGATCTACCTGCACCACCCGACGGTCACCGATCCAAGCATGGCGCCCGAAGGCTGTTCGACTTTCTATGCGCTGGTTCCCGTCGCGCATCTGGGCAAGGCTCCGCTCGATTGGGACGGTGACGTGGGTGAAGTGCTGAAGGAACGCATTCTTGACGAAATTGAAAAGCGTTTGATCCCCGACATCCGCAGCCGGATCATGACCGAATTTCACTATGCGCCAACCGATTTCGGCCGTGATTTGAACGCCCATCTCGGCAGTGCATTCAGCCTTGAACCGGTGCTGTGGCAATCGGCGTGGTTTCGCACGCACAACCGCGATGACGTGATTTCGAACCTGTATTTCGTTGGCGCGGGCACGCATCCTGGTGCCGGGATTCCGGGTGTGGTGGGGAGCGCGAAGGCGACTGCGGCGCTGATGGTCGAGGATCTTCGGTGAAACGCATCGCGGTCTATTGTGGATCGGCGACGCCTGCTGACCCCGTCTATATCGAAACCGCGCGCGCCGTGGGGCGGACGCTTGCCGAGCGCGCGATTGGGATTGTGTACGGCGGCGGCAGGCTCGGGTTAATGGGCGCAGTGGCCGATGCCGCGATCCAAGCGGGCGGTGAGGTGATCGGGATTATCCCCGAAGCGCTGCAAAGTGCTGAAGTATCGCACACTGGCTGCACCGCATTGCATGTGGTGCCGGGGATGCACGAGCGCAAACGCGCGTTTACCGACCTGAGTGACGGGTTCATCACAATCCCCGGCGGTGTCGGCACAATGGATGAGCTTTGGGAAGCGGTGAGCTGGGCGCAGCTTGGTTACCACACAAAGCCTGTCGGGCTGCTCAATGTCGCAGGCTATTTCGATCATCTGATTGCGTTCAATGCGCATATGGCGGCGACTGGATTTGTGCGGCCGCAGCATCAGGGCATATTGATCGTCGCAGATACGCTTGAAACGCTGCTCGGCAAAATGGCGGCGTATCAGCCGCACCAGACGATCTTTGCGATGAAGGCGAAGGATCTGTGAACGCACCGCGCCATTCCGACCGGGCGGCGCTTGTCGAAACGGCGCGTGACAGCATCAAACGTGGGTCAAAAAGTTTTTCGTTCGCCAGCCGGTTGTTCGATCAGCCGGTGCGTGAACGCGCATGGCTGCTGTATAGCTGGTGCAGGCGCTGCGACGATCTGGCTGACGGCCAAAATCACGGCGGCGCGCTTGATCCCGGCCATGATACAAAGGCGGCGCTCGTACAAATCAGGACGCTGACAGACCGTGCTCTGGCAGGCGAAGCGACTGGCGATGCGGCGTTCGATGCGCTTGGATGTGTCGCGGCTGAATGCGCGATCCCGCGCGCCTACATCGATGACTTGATCGACGGCTTTGCGCTTGATGCCGATGATTGGCGACCGCAGACACAGGCAGATTTGCTGCGCTACTGCTATCATGTTGCAGGCACCGTTGGTTGCATGATGGCGATCATCATGGGCGTTGACGCCGATGATGGGCAAACAATTGGCTATGCCAATGATCTTGGCCTTGCGTTCCAGCTTGCCAACATCGCGCGCGACATTGCGGAAGACGCGGCAGGCGGGCGCTGTTACATTCCCAAAGACTGGCTCGAAGAGCAGTCGATCACAGCAGCCGACCTGACCGACCCCGCGCACCGCCGCGTGCGTGCAGCGCTTGGCCAAAGGCTTGCGGACATGGCGGCGTATCATGAGGACAATGCGCGGATCGGCGCGCGGCGATTACCATTTCGATCACGCTGGGCCGTCCTAGCGGCGGCGGGCATTTACGGCGGCATCGCGCGTGAGGTGGCCGCGCGTGGTCAATCTGCGTGGGACGCGCGGGTGACGACGAGCAAGGCAACCAAGCTTGCGCACGTCGCCACGGCCTTCGTCGTCGCGCGGAGCCAGCTACGCGCGGCCTGATGCTAGACAGATGGAAAACAACGGTCGATAAATCAAAGCCCGATAGAGGAGCAAAGCGATGAATCTCGATTGGAACCCCCAGACGATCGCGTTCCGTGATGAGGTGCGCGCGTTCCTTGACGCTGAACTCACCCCCGAACTGCGCCGCGCCACCGAACGGATGACAAGCGTTTATGCGCACCCCGCAGTGTCGATGAAGTGGCAGGCGATCCTGCATAAGCGCGGCTGGGTCGTGCCATCCTGGCCCGCGCAATATGGTGGTTGTGACTGGACGCCGGTTCAGAAATATATTTTCATTCGCGAATGTGCAGAGGCGGGCGCGCCGCCGCTTTCGCCGATGGGGCTTGGCATGTGCGGGCCCGTGCTGATGGGCTATGGAACACCTGCGCAAAAGGAATATTACCTGCCGCGCATGCTCGCGGGTGAGGATTTCTGGTGCCAAGGCTATTCCGAAACGACAAGCGGATCAGACCTGGCCTCGCTCCAGATGAAGGCGGTACGCGACGGCGATGATCTGATCTGCACCGGGCACAAAATCTGGACAACGCACGCGCAGTTTGCCAACCTTTGCTTCTGCCTTGTCCGCACCACCAAGGTTGACAAGCCGCAAGTGGGGATCACCTTCCTCCTTATCGACATGACGACGCCCGGCGTCACGGTGAACCCGATTATTTCGCTGTCGGGTGAGCATGTTCAGAACATGATCATGTTTGATGAAGTGCGCGTGCCGGTCGCCAATGTTGTCGGCGCAATTGACGATGGCTGGACGGTTGCCAAATATCTGATGGAGTTTGAACGCGGCGGTAGCCTCTACGCGCCGGGCATCCGCGTGCGGCTCAATCGGCTGCGCGATTTCCTGAAAGCCGAGGCGATCACGAGCATCACGCTGCGTCGCCGGATTTCAAAACTGTCGGTTGATATCGAAACGATGGACGCGCTTGAACTGCAATTCATGTCGCGCCTGTCGAGTGGCGGCGCACCAGGAACGATGGCTTCGGTCGTCAAGGTGCTTGGCACCGAACTCAGCCAGCGGTTGACTGAGATCGAGCTTGAGGCGAGCATGCCCTACGCCGCCGCGTGGCAACCACAGCTCACCGTGCCGGGCGGTGCAATTCCCGGATTTACTACGACCGGCGATAATGACGGCGCGGGGACAGCCTATACCGCAAAAGCCGCACCCAAATATTTTAACGATCGCGCGGGTTCGATCTACGCTGGCACCAATGAGATTCAGCGCAATATCCTGTGGGGCACGATGGCGCGCGGGTGAATTCGGCCGACCGGCTTTAGCGAACTGCCTGTTAACCACCCTTGTGGCAAGGCACCGCGATGGTGAAACGCAGTGGATCAATGGCTTGGGGCGCGATGGCGTGTATCGTCGCGCTTGGCTTCGCCTTGCGCGCGCTTGCGGCGAACGGCGATTTGTGGACCGATGAGGCGTGGTCGCTGATCATGGCGGGCGAAGCCGGCGGCCCGTTCGGCGTCATCACCAACATCAATCATGACAACAACCACCACCTCAATAGTTGGTGGCTTCAGCTTGTCGGGCCAGATGCGCCCGTGTGGCTGATGCGCGGGCTATCGGTGGTGAGCGGCACCGCGACCATCGCGTTTGCGGGAATGATTGGCTGGCGGCAGAGCAAAGCGGCCGGGCTGGTGAGCGCGCTGCTGTTTGCGGTCGCGCCGATCATGGTCGTGTTCGGGTCCGAAGCACGCGGTTATGCGCCGATGTTGCTCGCGCTGGTCGTTTTGATCTGGTGCGTTGACCGCTGGCTGAGTGATCCGACGCGTGCATTCCCGACGCGGCTCGCCACAATCGCCGCGCTGATCGGGACGCTTGGCCATTTGCTGATGCTACCCTCGGTTTTGCTCGTCGCGCTGTGGGTGATGGCCGCGCGGATCGGGGTGCGCGGGGTGCAGGGCGCGATTGAGGAGAGTGTGCGGCGGATGACCGTGCCGGTGGCGACGTCGCTGTTTGTCGCCGCAATGATCGCCGTAATCGGGTTTAACAGCCCCGGTGGGTTCAAAGTCGGCGGCGTCACGCCTTTCGCTTGGGACAGTTACAGAGGCGCGCTGCTCGAACTTGTCCACCTGACGACCGGGCTATCGCCGGGCGGCGTCGGCGGGCTGATCCTTGCCGCAATCGCCGTGCTAATTCTGGCGCTCCGGGCCGAAATCATGCCGCACCGCAAATGGCTCGCCGCGGTCATGCTGATCACGCTGCCGCTGCTCGTTGCGCTGATCCATCCCGGAAACAGCCAGTTTGCGCGCTACTATCTGCCCGTGGCGGTGGGGTTGATGCTGCTGCTTGGCGATGTCATCGGCGCGGCCTTCAAAGCGCGCGGCGGATATGCGATCGTCGCGGGGTTGTTGCTCGGCGTGATGACCACCGCTTGTCTGATCTATGACCGCAGCTTTATCGCGAGTGGACGCGGACGCGGCGGCGCGCCGGTGCGGATCATGATGGCACAAGCCCCGCGCGGCACGACGGTGGCGATTGATCAACAGCGGACGCGCGCGATCCTCTCGGTCGCCGCGCACCCGCTGCGCTATCCGCTCACGATCCACACCAACACCTGCGGCGATGAGCGCTACCGCCTCGTCGAGCGGTTCGCGCCCGATCCCGCCAACGCGCCGATCATCCGCTGTGGTGTGCGGCTTGATCCGATCGCCCGCGCCGACGCCGTTCCGCCCTCGGGCCAAGGCTGGACGCTCTACGTGCGGCACGGCGCGGCGCGCTAAATTTCCCCACATGGTGATTATGCTTGACAGCGTCACGCTGTTTCGGCTAATCTTGTGACGCTCAAAAGTTGCGCCCGATTCGCGGGTGGCTTCCAACCTTGGGTCACACAGTGCCTCCGACTGGCCATTCGGAGATCACAAAATCGCCGCCGCTGACCGTTCAGCATCCTGC
>JAYVVW010000002.1:0-20586 GCA_043786595.1 Sphingomonadales bacterium
TGTGTCTGGCGGCCGCCAGACACAGTGCATTCCGACTCGGAACAGAAAACTTATACAACATTCCCAACAGACAATTGCGAGCGAAGCGTGGCAATCCAGCGGCACCAAAGACTGGATTGCCGCGCTTCGCTCGCAATGACGATTCGCATTTCTTGCACGCCGCTCCAGCGCGGAAATCAAAACCTCACCGAGCGTCGCGAAAAGACGATTGTTGCAGAATCTTCGAAATTGACCCGACCGAGTTCGGAAAATCCGCATTTCTTGGCGACTTGAATTGATGCGGCGTTTTCCGGTGAAATGATGCAGCGTATCTCAGGCCCCCCGAGCGTAGAATCAGACCATGCCAAAAATGCTGCGGCGGCTTCGCTGGCATATCCTTTTCCCCAGTAATCGGCCGCGAATGCCCAGCCGGCTTCGGGAAAATTGTCAAGTTCGGCCAAGCCGCGTTCGAACGCGGCAAGCCCGCCGACGCCGACCATTTTGTTGGAGTCGCGTTCGACAAACAGCCAATAGCCATAGCCATACAGCGGCCACAGCCCCGCTCCTACGCAAAATCGACGCCATGAATCGCCGCGCAATCGCGGTGTACCGCCGATGAAATCGGTGACGCGCGGATCGGCCCACATCGCCGCATAATCTTCAAAATCGGACACCTCACAGGCGCGTAAAGTCAGTCGCGCGGTCGTGATTGTCGGGGCGACATCATGCCTCATGAGCTTGTAGTGCCTTTTGCCGACGACGTTGTACAGACGAGCCAATTCCCATTGATTCTCGGTATTTAGCGACCGTTCTTCGCGCGATATCAAAACCTTTCGCCTGAAGGATTTCAACAAGACTGTCATCGGAAAGGATTGATTTCGCACCTTCGGTTTGGATCAGTGATTTGATCGCGCTTTTGACGGCCTCCGCAGAGACCGAATCGCCGCCGTCGGATGACATGATCGCGCTTGTGAAGAAATATTTGAGCTCAAACAACCCGCGTGCGCAGCTGAGATATTTGTTGGTTGTCACGCGGCTGACCGTCGATTCGTGCATGCCGATCGCGTCGGCGACAGTGCGGAGCGTGAGTGGGCGGAGGTGGCTCACGCCTTGCAGGAAAAAGGCTTCCTGCTGTTTGACGATTTCGCTCGCTACTCGGATAATTGTCCGCTGACGCTGATCGAGAGCCTTGAACAGCCAATTTGCACTGGCCAGACAATCGTTCAGCCATGTTTTTGCGGCTCTGTCGGGCGTTCCCTGCGACAATTCGACATAATAGCTGCGGTTGAGGAGCAGGCGGGGCAATGTTGCGGCGTTGATCTCAATCGCCCAGCCCTTGTCAGTTTTGGCAATGAAAAGGTCGGGCGTGATGCTTTGGATCAACGTTGCCCCGAATCGCAAGCCCGGTTTGGGATCATAATTGCGCAGTTCGCGGATCATGTCGCTCAGATCCTCATCATCAACGCCGCACATGCGTTTCAACTGCACGGTTCTGCCTTCGGCCAGCAGGTCGAGGTTTGCCAGCAGTCGCGCCATTGCGGGGTCGTAGCGGTCGACGTCACGCGCCTGGATAGCAAGGCACTCACCAAGTGAGCGCGCGCCAACACCCGTTGGATCAAACGTCTGAAGCGTTGCAATGACCGCGTCAACGACCGCGCGCGACGTATCAAGCCGCTCCGCGACATTGGCAGTTGACGCAACGAGATAGCCCGATTCGTCGATCTGATCGATCAGATATCCCGCGACCGCCAACCTTTCGCCCGATAGCGCCGCCCCGGCCTGTGCAAGCAGATGATCACGCAGCGAAGGTGCTTCTGCGCGCATCTGATCAAAATCAGGGCCATCCTCAAAGCCAGAACCCGATCCGTCGCTGCCGGTAAGACCGAGCCTGCCGTCGATCCCCGGGCCTCCGTCGGCGGCACTATCGTGATGGAATGTCTCGCGCGTCATATCGATATCGAGGTCGGCTTCGGCATGTCCCGGCGCTGTATCGAGCAAAGCTTCATTGTCGTTGGCGCGCTCTTCGGCGGGCGGCGTATCAGTGTCGGCGGCATCGTCGCGTCCGAGTTCGAGCAACGGATTGCGTTCGACCTCTTCGGCGATAAATGCTTCTACTTCGAGGTTTGACAGCGCGAGCAGACGGATCGCCTGTTGCAGCTGCGGGGTCATCACCAGTGATTGACTCTGCCTTAGATCGAGGCGAGGGCCAAGCGCCATGACTAAAGACTGAAACTTTCGCCCAGATATAATCGGCGGACATTGTCATCGGCAACAAGCGCAGCAGGGCTGCCCGAAAACAGCACGCGGCCATCATAAATGATGCATGCGCGGTCAACAATGTCGAGCGTTTCGCGCACATTGTGGTCGGTAATCAGCACGCCAATCTCACGTTGCTTGAGATCGCAGATAAGATCACGAATGTCTGAGATCGAGATCGGATCAATTCCTGCAAACGGCTCGTCGAGCAGCATGATTGACGGGTTGGCGGCAAGCGAGCGGGCAATCTCACAGCGGCGCCGTTCACCACCAGACAGCGCCATTGCCGCTGAATCGCGCAGC
Organism: Sphingomonadales bacterium; assembly: GCA_043786595.1. Classification (GTDB taxonomy): domain Bacteria; phylum Pseudomonadota; class Alphaproteobacteria; order Sphingomonadales; family Sphingomonadaceae; genus Aquisediminimonas. The sequence goes on from JAYVVW010000002.1 coordinate 2,539, forward strand.
TTTTGCAGGCCGAATTCGGTCAGCAGAAATTCAAGCCGTTCCGCGCGCGCCGCTTTGTTGGATTCAGTCAGTTCGAGCACCGCGCTGATGTTTTTCGCGACGGTGAGGCCCCTGAAGATTGAGGTTTCCTGTGGCAGATAGCCCAGCCCGAGAATCGCGCGGCGATACATTGGGAGATTGGTGATGTCAGCGCCGTCGAGCAAAATGCGGCCCGAGTCTGGCTTGACCAACCCCATGATTGAGTAAAAGCAGGTCGTCTTGCCCGCGCCATTGGGGCCAAGCAAGCCAACCACTTCACCGCGACCGACGCTGAGTGAGACATCCGACAGCACGACGCGGCGATCATAGGATTTGGCGATCGAAATGATCGAAAGCCCTGACTCGCTCGCACCTATGGCTGCGTCTTGCTGCTCAATCACGTCTGTTTCGCTCATCATGGTTCCTGTAGCGTCTGTTTTTGCGCTGAAAACCTAAATTTCAGGTGACTGGCGAGCATATTGCATCAACACGCCAGCGCCGCAAACGCGCAAATATATCAAGGGCGTTTACTGCGGCTTCGCATCCGATTTGACCGTGAACCGGCCCGAAACACGTCCACCGGCCTTTTGCGTTGTCGTACCGGGTGTGCCGACGGCATTGCCATCGACAACGGCACGCCCAGTCGTCAGATCAATCACAAGCCGCCCACCGCGAATTTGATTCTGGCGCTGAACGAGTGTCACGGCACCCAGCATTGTGATCAGCCGGCGCGGCAGATCGTAAATCGCGATGTCGCCGCGCGCGGTTTCGGTGGCGCTGGTGACAACGACGCCGCCGGTCGCGTCAAGCCGTTCTATCGCGACGTCTGATCCGCCGCCTTTTGCATAGGCCACCGTTAGCCGCGCAGAACTCAGCGTCAGCCCGGCTTGTTTGACACGGACATTGCCCGAAAAGATTGCGCGATCCGACCGATCCTGAATTTCAATACGGTCGGCATCGACGTCAACGGGAGCGTCGCTATTATGCCCTTTGAGAGACTGAGCATTGGCCAGCGACGACGCGGCAGCAAAGATGAGCCCCAAGGGCAGAATATAACGCATCGGGCTATCTGGCGCGGCGTTGGACAATATGCAAGCGTGCGCGGCCCACAAGCGTGATTACGCGGGTGTCAAGGTTCGCGCGTAACTGGTCTGCTTCAAATCGGCCGAGCGGCATCGAACCACTAATGCGGCCCCCGCTGGCGATCATCCGCGACTTGAGACCAAGCGCAACATCGCGCGTCTCTATCTGGAAACCATCGGCAGATGCGAACCGGATCGGGCCATCAATGTTGACAATTTCACGCGTCATATCATAACGGCCAGAATCCGCCGTGACCGTTGCCGGGCCATCGCGCATCTGGATCGCGGCGGTCAGATTTTTCAATCGCACGACGGGATCAGCCGATGATTGCTGAACCGCCGAAGCCGCTGTCAACTGAAACGACTGCCCTTTGGAATCTTGACCGCGGTAGCTCGCCTGCGTCACGCGCATCCGCTCGGTTGCGCGCGCGACACTGTCTTTAGCCAGGACAAAACTGATGTCACCGCGCACCGTTAGCGGCGCGGCGATCAGTACTGCTGCCAAAACGCCAACGCCAACCGGCAGGATGATGCGCGACATTTTCACCGTCAGATCATGGCGACCGCCAGGTGCCGCCCAACGCTGGCGCGCTGTTTTCCGGTCAATCGACAGTGGTTCAGACATGCGCGAAAATATCGGACTCGGCCCAGCCTTTGAGATCGAGCGCCGCACGGTGTGGCAGGAAGTCAAAACAGGCCTGCGCGATTGCGGTGCGCCCCTCACGCGCGAGCCGCAAATCAAGCGCAGCCTTCATCTTGTGGAGGTAACGCACATCCGATGCTGCATATTCACGTTGCGCGTCGTTGATCAGCGGGCCGCCCCAGTCTGACGATTGCTGTTGCTTCGAAATGTCAACGCCCACCAAATCGCGGACGAGATCCTTCAGCCCATGACGGTCGGTGTAAGTGCGGACAAGCTTTGACGCGATCTTCGTGCAATAGACCGGCGCTGCGACGATGCCGAGATAGGCTTCGATTGAGGCAAGATCGAACCGCGCGAAATGATAAAGCTTCACGCGCGCCGGATCGGCGAGAACCGCTTTCAGATTGGGCGCGGCATAATCGCTATCAGGCGCAAAGCGAACAAGATGCTCATCGCCCTCTCCGTCGGCAATCTGGACAAGACAAAGCCGGTCGCGCCCGGGCTGCAGCCCCATTGTTTCGGTATCGACTGCAACGGGGCCTGCGGCCAGAACATTCAAAGGCAGGTCTTCTTCATGAAAGAAAATTGACATGTTGGTTTAATTATCCGTCGCTGGGCTGATTGCGCGCACGCACCGCGCGCGAGATGATGTTGAGCGATTCAACGAGTACCGAAAAGCCCATTGCCACGTAGATATATCCCTTGGGCACGTGCACGCCAAACCCGTCGGCGATCAACGTCATGCCGATCATCAGGAGAAACGCGAGTGCGAGCATAACCACGGTAGGATTACGTTCAATAAACCGTGAAAGCGGCCCGGCAGCGGTCGCCATGACCGTGACCGCGACAATGACCGCAAAAAACATGATCGGTACCTCGTCGGTCATTCCAACGGCGGTGATAATCGAATCGATTGAAAAAACGAGGTCGAGGATAATGATCTGGACGATTGCCGCACCAAATCCCAGGCTGCTTTTAAGCGTATCGAAAACATCATCATTGGGATTAGTATCGACGCTGTGATGGATTTCCTTGGTTGCTTTCCAGACCAGAAAAAGCCCGCCAGCCACCAGAATGATATCACGCCACGAAAAGCCATGGCCAAACGCATCGAACAACGGCTGCGTCAACGTTACGATAAACGCCACAACGCTCAACAGAACGAGCCGAAGACCAAGCGCAAGGCCGATCCCGATCTGGCGCGCGCGCGGACGCTGCGCCTCGGGGAGCTTGTTGGTCAGGATCGAGATGAAAATCAAATTATCGATTCCAAGCACGACTTCCATCGCAACAAGCGCGAGGATCGCGGGAAAATTGGCGGGATTGGTGAAAATGGCGAGAATTTCGGTCATAATATGCTCATTTGCCCGTACCGGCCGAACCGCGCAAGCATTAGCGTCAAAATCGCTCGCAGTGTTTACATTTTTAGTATAACCCGAGTCGGTGGCCTATAGCGATTTTAAGTCACAAGCCTTGTGCCTATCGTCCGGCGCTCAAGGTTTAGCGAAAGATCGGGCGATTCGGAAAGTTATAGCAGGCATGAGTTTCGATAAAGGGCGCCGCGGTGATCGTGGCGGGCGCGGCAAAGACAAACGGGACAGTTTTGGCGAGGATAATTTCGGCGGCGGTAGCAGCTATGCTGGCGGCGGCGGCAATGATCGCTTCGGCGGCGGTGGCGGTGGTTTTAACAGCGGTGGCGGCGATCGTTTCGGCGGTGGCGGCGGCGGTGGATTTCGCGGTGGCGGCGCGCCACGCGGCCCTGCGATGCCAGCACAAGTTGTTGGTGAAGGCACCGGCGTTGTAAAATTCTTCAATGCGCAAAAAGGCTTCGGCTTTGTTGTGCGTGATGATGGCGGCGAAGATGTGTTCGTACATATTTCAGCCGTTGAGCAGGCGGGTCTTACCGGGCTTGCCGATGGGCAGCCGCTTGGTTTCACACTCGTTGACCGGGGCGGCAAAGTGTCTGCTTCTGATCTCAAGATCGACGGCGAGCCAATGCCCGTCGAAGGCGGTGGCGGTGCGCCGCGTGAGCGGAGCGACCGGCCAGAGCGCAGCCCTGCGGGCGGCGGATTTGGTGGCGGTGCCGGCGGTGGTGATCGCGGCGGGCCACAGCGCCAGCTAACGGGCGAAAAGGCTACGGGGACGGTCAAGTTTTTCAACGTGATGAAGGGCTTTGGCTTTGTCCAGCGTGACGACGGCCAGCCTGACGCCTTCGTGCATATTTCGGCGGTTGAACGTGCCGGAATGACCAATCTCAATGAAGGCGACCGTCTCGAATTCGAAATCGAAGTCGATCGTCGTGGCAAATATGCGGCTGTGAATCTGGTTCCGATCCAGTAATTCGCGCACGCGTATATCAAGGTCAAAACGCAGGCGCAGCATCCGTTGCGCCTGCGTTTTTGGTTTCAGAGTTTTACGAGCATCTTGCCCGTGTTCGTGCCCGAGAACAGTCCGAGAAACGCATCGACTGTTGATCCAAGCCCATCGTTGACGCATTCGCGCGACGCAACCTGCCCGCCCAATACCCACGGTGCCATTTCGCCCATGAATTCGGGCATGTGCGCGATATAATCGGTGAAGATGAAGCCTTGCATCCTGATCCGCGCGGGGATTGTCCGGATGATGTATTTGAGTTCGGTCGGTTGGCCATCATTATACGAATCGATCATCCCGCAGATCGCAAACCGCGCCCAATCGCGCGCAGTCGCAAACGCAGCGTCGAGATGCTCACCGCCAACATTGTCGAAATAGACATCAATCCCCTTGGGGGCCGCCGCGATCAGCTGCGGCAGGACCGGCCCGGCCTTGTAATCGATGCACGCGTCAGCACCGAGCGATTTGACCCACGCGCACTTTTCTGCGCCGCCCGCCGACCCAATCACCGTCATGCCCTTTTGCTTGGCGATTTGCACAACCGCCATGCCAACAGCGCCAGCAGCAGCGGATACAAAGACGATATCACCGGCTTTCGCTTCTGCTGTTTTGAGCAATCCGAAATAGGCGGTGGCACCCGTAAGCCCGAGGTTGTGGAGCCAAGTCTGATCGGGAACGCCGAGTTCGGGAAGTTTCTGCGGCGCTGTACCCGGCGCGGCATTGGCAATTTCTAGCACGGCTTCATCGCGCCAGCCGTTCATGTGCATAACAAGATCGCCAACAGCAAACCCATCGGCGGTCGATTCGGTCACCCGGCCCACCGCACCGCCGGTAAGCGGTTCGCCAATCTGAAATCCGGGCACATAGCTTTTCACGTCATTCATCCGCCCGCGCATATAGGGATCGACCGAAAGCCAGCTATTGGCAACGCGGATTTGGCCATCTGCCAAGCGGGTATCGGGCAGCGCTTTGAGTTCAAAATTCTCGTGGCTCGGTAGTCCTTTGGGCCGTGATTTGAAATGCCAGGCTTGCGCCATTGTCTATCCTTTCATGTGAAATGCGTGCAGCGGACGCTGCTGCCTGCGTGAGAACCTAGTTTAATTCGTGCCGCAAACAAGCGCTAGCACGGGATTGCAACGCGCAAAGTCGGCGTGCATAATGGTGCAGCGTGGGGGGCTGTAGCTCAGTTGGGAGAGCGCGTCGTTCGCAATGACGAGGTCAGCGGTTCGATCCCGCTCAGCTCCACCACTTTTCACGGCACGATGACGATGCCAATTGCGGGATCGGCTTTGCCTGCCAGCGTATCGCCAAATGCACCCACCGCCGCGTGCAATCCGCTGCGCCGGTCGACGCGCATGAAATGATCGGCGCGCTCGATAAAGCTGTGCCAGCGTGCGCTGATCGCCTGCGCAAACGCCTGCACGCCAATGTCCTTGATCAGCGCGGTTGCATAGTCGGGGGCAAAGAACAGGATCGGTGCAGCGCCAGCGAGCGCGCCGCCGTCGCCAAGCCCGGTTCCGCGCGCATCAACATGCGTCACCCCGACGAGGCAACTATACGCCAGATCATCAGCGAAATGCGCATGTATCCGCCCAAGCACCGCCGCGTTCCCGGCAAAATCAACCGACACGCTGCGCGCTTTTGGCAGCGTTTCGAGGTCGCCGTAAGCCAGCACCTGATCGTACAGCGCTGACTTTTGCACAAAGCCGACGTTGCCAGCCGACGTCAGCCCGATCCGCTTGATCTGCGGCGAAGCCGACTTTGCACAGTGCGCCAGCGCCATTGCGGTTTTGGATGACGCGCTTGTCAGCACCATCTGTTCGGCACCAAACCAATCGCCGCGCGCAAACATCGATTCGATCAGAAAGCCTGTTTTGAACAGCGGGCCGAAGATCATCCGCGCATCCTCACGCGCGGGATCATGTTCGGGATCGGTGGCAAGTCGGCTGTACTGATTGTAAAACGGGCTCATCGGCTGGCGGTGTTCGGCCATGTCGGTCAGCCCGCCTGCCGAAATCTTTCCGGGGAGAATATCGAGATGGCTTGCCATTGGAAGATAGCCGTAAAGCCGTTCACCTACCACAATATCGGCATGGTTTGAGGCCTCGACGATCGCATGGCCCCACATCGGGACAATGCCTTTGCCGCCGTCTCCGGGGAAAAAATGCCAATAGCCAAACATATCGCCAATCACGGCATAGGTGATGTTGTTCGCGGTCACCGAAAAACTCTCCACCGCGAGCCGCACCGCGCCCTCGGCGAGTGCCACGCTATCACGCGTCACCACCTGCATGTCGGCAAGATTGGCCTTATCGACCTGAACTGTCTGTGTCATAAATGCTCCCAAGCTCGTGTCGCACATTGTGCGCAAATTATTTGATCCGGTAATAATCAGCGATCCGGTCAAGCGCCAGAGCGAGCACCAGCCGCCCCGCACGCGTTGGCCAGCCAAGCATTTTTTCGGCAAATGGCACCGATTCGCCCGCACAGACGACGCGCCACACAATGTCTGAAAGCCCCGTTCCCGCCGCGCCGACTGCGGCATCGAAGCGTGTATGCGCGTCAATTTGCGCAAGCGTTGCAGCGCCGTGAACCGCGGCGCGCCGCGCGGTTTTGCTCAGAGGCGCGGCGTTCCACAGCATCGTCACGCGCTGCGCCAGCCCCGCGCGGGTATAGTCGCTGCGCAGCGCTTCGCCCGCGATCAATTGCCGCTCGCTCAGCAGACCGCGCGCATGCAGCCAGCGCAGCGGCGATTCGCCGGGATTGATTCGCACGCGCGCGCCTGACGCTGATTTACCTGCTCCACCACCATTTCGTTCGATCACCATCTGCATCTGCGACTCACTTTCGTATCCAATTTGTTCTGCACGAATCACCCTTGCCACGACAGTGGCTTTGTAGGAAAGTGAAAAACCAAGCCGGTTATCAAATAGTGGGAAATTGAGTATGATTACAGCCATTCGCGAAGTGCGCCGTTCCAAGGGCCTGACGCTTGCCGAAGTTGCCGATCGCTGCACACCGCCAACGACGGCGCAGACGATCGGTCGCCTTGAAACGGGCACGCGCACCGTTTCGGTCACATGGATCAACCGGATCGCCAAGGCGCTTGGTGTTGAAGGGGCCGATCTTGTCAAATTGCCGACGCGCGCTGATTTGCCCGTCGTTGCAATGCTTGGTGCTGATGGTGCCAACGCCCCGCGTCATGAAATCGTGATTACCGCGCCCGGGCCGAACCCTGGCGCGCTCGCCATTCTGTGCGATTCGAGCATCGGCGAATACCGTGCGGGTGACGAAATCTGGTGCGACCGGATTGAGCCCGACGATTTTGGTGCCGCGCTCAACCGCGACATCTTGTTGCCTCGCCCCGTCGGGCGATTCGTTTTCGGGCGGTTGATCGGTCGCGAAGGCCGCCGGATGCAAATCTTGCCGCTCGGCGTCGGGGCAAAGCAGCAAGTGGTCGATGATCCCGCCTGGGCTGGCCTTGCGGTTCGCCTCGTCCGCGCGCTCTGATCCAGATTTGGCGCGGGGGTTGCCAGTTCGCTCACCCCGCGCCCGTCTTGGCAACTCTATTTCTTGACGTCGGTGCCGGCGTCTTTGATCGCTTCACCCGTCTTTTCCATAGCTTCGCCCGTTGCTGCCTTGGCGTCAGCGGCGGCATTGTCGATCTTCGCGCCAACCTTGCCAGCCGCCTGATCGATTTCTTTACCGGCGGTGTCCGCCGCAACCGCAGTCGCATCGGCGACATTGTCGACCGCAGCGCCAGCCACATCACCAACATTTTCGACATCGTCGCCCGCCGCAGCAGCGGCCTCGCTGGCTTCCTGCTGAGTTTTTTCCGAACAGGCCGAAAGTCCCAATGCAGCGGTAGCAACCAACGCCAGCGTCACAAATTTTTTCATATTCAACTCCTTGTCATCACAGCGATGCAGGCGGTGATGCTATCAAAAATTTCGCGCGCGGCAAGCCGGAATCGGATTTGGCTGAAAAGTTCGCCGACGCAAACATTGCGGCCCGGCAACCGTGCATCTAAGCCCGCGCAATGACATCTGAACTTTCGCTTGCAATCGACGGCGACAATCCAACGCGATTGTGGGGAATGACAACCGCAGAGCGCATCCGCAAGATCGCTTCCAAAATAGGTGTTTTTGAAACAGACGCCGCCAGCGTGATCAGGGCAAATGCTGAATTCGTATTCGATCCCGAACTATTTGGCGCGATCATGGCGATGCCCGATCATCAAATGACGCTGGACGGCGTTGTCGTGCTGCACCATGTTGCTGATCGCAGCGCCGCGCCCACCGTCATCGCGCTTGAAAACTTCACGCTCACCAACGCCGAATTGCGCAAGCGGGAGAAGCCATTTGTCATGAGGCTGACACCCCAGAGCATTCGTGCTGCCGAACGCGCTAATTATGACGGCGCGTACAAGGGCGTCACCGATGTGCTCACCAAATATCTGTGGCGCGGTGCCGCGCTTATCCTCACGCGGTTCGCGGCAACGATCGGCCTTTCCCCCAATATGATCACCTCGATCGGGCTCGTGCTGTGCATCCTTGCGACCTTCGCCTTTGCCGATGGCCGCTATTGGCTTGGGCTTGCCGCCGGTCTGGCGTTCATGGTGCTTGATACGGTCGACGGAAAGCTGGCGCGCTGCACGATCGCGTCGTCGTGGTGGGGCAATGTCTATGATCACGGGATTGACCTGATCCATCCGCCCTTCTGGTGGTGGGCATGGGCGGTCGGGCTTGCCGAATATGGCACGCCAGTGTCTGACGCGACCGCTACGACCGCGCTGATCGTGATCATCGGCGGCTATGTGATCCAGCGCGCGATCGAGGGCGCGTTCATCGCGGCGTTCGCCATGCACATCCATGTCTGGCAGCCAATCGATTCGCAATTTCGCCTGATCACCGCGCGGCGCAATCCGAACATGCTGCTGCTTTTTGCATTTCTATGTTTTGGCGCGCCGCATTACGGGCTGATCGCGCTTGCGTGGTGGACAGCGATTTCATGCCTGTTCCACCTCGTGCGGCTGTTGCAGGCTTACAATATCCAGCGCGGTGGTCGGCCACTTCATTCGTGGTTGGCAGAACCCGCGTAATAGGCCTGTCGCTGCTTTAGAATCTGATCGACGACCGCGCGCGGCGCTGCCTCGCCAAGCGTTCCAAGCGACAGTTCGGCAAACTGGCGCTGTAAAGGTGCAAACAGTGCGTGAACGCCTTGGGCGCGCGCAAGCGCCGGTTTGAGATCAGCCATGTCAGACACCACTTCACCAAGGTTCCAAAAACCATAGTCGCCCCGGCCGCGCCAGTCACCGCCTTGTGCATTGAGGAAAACGCACGGCCGTGGCTCGATGGCGAATTCGACAACCTGGCTTGAACAATCGCCTAGGTAAATATCCGCCGCGCGCAGAAAGGAACCGTCGATCAACGCATCAGCGCCCAGATCGCTATGCCCGTGTGGCAATCCGTGGACACGCCGCGCAATCGCGCCAACCTCGGCGTCGCCTTCAATCAGGCGCTGGTGCGGTGCGAAGATGAAATTATAATCGTTCTGCTGTGAAAACCATGCGACGATCTGTCGACCCCATTGCCACCATGATGACCCCCTCGCGCGCCAGTGCGGCACATAGATCACCGTCGGGCGCGGTTGATCAAAGCCAAGCGAAACCGCGGTGGCGGGGCGATAGGCCGATTTAACATAGCCCGTCGCGATCACCTTGGCCGGATCAAAACCGCGGTCGAGATAGGTTTGCCGTTCAAGCGCGCCGGGGACAAGCATGACCGACGCCGCGCGCCGTCGCTTGTCATCACGCGCGCTGACCGATCCAGCGCCGTGCGACGTTTTGACATAGCGCGTCTTGAGGCGAAAGGCGGTTGGCAGCCACAAGCTCGTCTGTTCGGCGCACACGACAACGGGCACGCGCAAATGCCGCGCAAGCAGGCCGAGCATCACCAATTTACGCGCGGGCAGTGCTTGAAACCCGCCGCCATAGCCCGGCGCGCGGCATAACCGGATTGATCGGTGCGCAATCAGCGGCACAATGAGCCGCTCAACGTCAGAATTGCCAACCCAGACATCGATTGCGAATTCGGGATGCAGTGCGGCGAGGACGTCAACGACGGGCCAAAGATGAGGCACAAGAAGCGTTTCGCCCAGAAACAGGAAGCTGACATCGGCGCGCCGCCGCAGCTTCATGCAGCGATATCCATACGCTGCCACTGATCAATGTCTTCGGGCCGGTCAACCTCCTGCCAGCGCGTGTCATCGGTCACCACCGGATTGACAAGCCCGCGCAGCGCGAGCCGATCAATGATTTTGTGGTGAAACTGCTGCGGCCCGTGCTCTTCGCCGATCACCTCGGTCAGCGCATCGACATAATCCTCCGCGCCGTCACGCACGATCACAATGCCCATCGAACATTTTGTCGCGGGCGACGGCGGCAATTGCTTTGAAACCGCGATAATCCGGTCGTTGGGCATCAGCACTTTCATGTCATCGGCCTCAAGTGGCTTGGTGCATATTCCGAGATTGATACCCGCCTCGCTGCGTTCGATCAAATCAGACACGATCTCGGCATCAAACAGCGTGTCGCCATTGATCACGACAAAGTGGTCGGCGAGGCGCGGCATCGCTGCCCAGACGCTGCCGATGCTGTTCGTCGATGCCCAGAACGGGTTCAAAATCAGCTCGGGCTGATCGGAGGGCGACATCGCCGCGATATGATCGGCGATGTCACCGTGCCGGTATCCGCCGATGATTATGACATCGTCGATGCCGCATGCGCGCAGCGACTGGATCTGCTGATCAAGGATCGGGACGCCGCCCGCCGCAACCAGACATTTGGGCCGGTCACGGGTCAGCGGATCAAGCCGCGAACCACGTCCGGCGCATAGCAATATCGCGCGTTTGGGAGGAGCGACATCTGAGTTAGCGACATTGTGCATAGCAGCATAAAACGAAAAAACGCTGCTAATGTTCCCGGTTGGCTATCCTAAACGCTGCGGTCAGCTCTTGCCAACGACCGATTCGGGGAGGTCTTTACCAAACACGCGCTGATAATATTCAGCGACGAGCGCGCGCTCTGCCTCATCACATTTGTTGAGGAATGACAGCCGAAACGCGAACCCGACATCTTTGAAGATCGCGGTATTTTGCGCCCATGTGATCACCGTCCGCGGGCTCATCACTGTCGAGATATCGCCGTTCATAAAACCTTGACGCGTCAGATCGGCAACCTTGACCATGCTCGCCACGCTTGCCGGATCGCTGCCCGCTGCCTTTGCCAATACGATCTCGGCTTCTACCTGCGCGGGTAGATAGTTGAGCCCGACGACGATGTTCCAACGGTCCATCTGACCCTGGTTGATCTGCTGCGTGCCGTGATAAAGCCCGCTGGTATCGCCCAGGCCAACGGTATTGGCGGTTGCGAACATGCGGAAGAACGGATTGGGGCGTATCACGCGGTTTTGATCGAGCAGCGTCAGCTTGCCCTCGGTCTCAAGCACGCGCTGGATCACGAACATCACGTCGGGCCGACCCGCATCATATTCGTCAAACACCAGCGCGGTCGGCGTCTGCAACGCCCACGGCAGCAGGCCTTCGCGGAATTCGGTCACCTGCTTGCCGTCGCGTAGCACGATTGCATCGCGCCCGATCAGATCGATCCGGCTGATATGCGCATCAAGGTTGATCCGGATGCACGGCCAGTTGAGCCGCGCCGCAACCTGCTCGATATGTGTCGATTTACCCGTGCCGTGATAGCCCTGCACCATCACGCGGCGGTTAAACGCAAACCCGGCGCAAATCGCAAGCGTCGTATCGGGGTCAAATACATAGCTTGCATCAAAATCGGGAACGCGCTCGTCGGCTTCGGAAAATCTTGGCACCATCATGTCCGAATCAATTCCGAATGCCTCGCGAACGCCGATCATTTGATCAGGGGCTTCAAGCACTGTTGCGGTGCGGCTATCGGGTTGGATGTTCGGGATATCGGTCATCTTCAGGCTTCCGTGGGCGTGAAGCAATCCCATAGGACGATGAGCAAGGGGGATGCAAGCAGAGCGTTTAATATTGGATTGCGGCGCGTTATTCTATAAAAGTGAGTCTCAAATGATCAGGGGATTCAAAGCGACCCCAACTGATCCATATATAAGGAAAGTGGCAATGAGCTATATCGACGGTTTCGTCATCGCCTGCCCCACGGCGAACAAGCAGAAGTTTATCGATCATGCCACCAAAGCGGACAGCATGTTTATCGAAATGGGGGCACTGCGCGTCACCGAGTGCTGGGGCGATAATGTTCCCGAAGGCAAGACAACTGATTTCCGCACAGCGGTAAAAGCCGAGGCCGATGAAGAGGTTTTGTTCAGTTGGATCGAATGGCCTGATAAAGAAACGCGCGATAAAGCCTATGCAATCATCATGGCCCCTGGGTTCAATGATCCGCGCATGGATGCTGCTAGAAATCCGATGCCGTTTGACGGCAAGCGAATGATCTGGGGCGGATTTAGCCCGGTTGTTGACCTGAAAGGATAGAATGATGGCAAACGTACATGGCGATTTCATCTGGTACGAACTGCTAACGTCAAACGCGGACGGCGCGGCGGATTTCTATGCCAAGGTTGTTGGCTGGACTGCGCTTGATTCAGGTCACACCGAAATGGATTACCGGTTTTTCTCGTCGGGCGATGGCAGCGACATGGCAGACGGCGTTGGCGGGTTCATGGCGATTACTCCCGATATGGCGGCGGGGGGCGCGGTGCCTGCTTGGATTGGCTATATTTGCGTTGATGATGTTGACGCGAGCGTTGCAAGCATGACCGCAGCCGGCGCATCGGTTCAAATGCCGCCGATGGATTTGGAGGGCGTGGGCCGGATGGCGATGGTCAGCGACGCGCAAGGCGCTGCCTTTTATGTCATGAAAGGCGCGAGTGATGAAACGAGCCATTCGTTCGCCGGCGACGCGCCCAAAAATGGCCACTGCGCCTGGAATGAGCTTTCAACGACCGACACAGCAGCCGCCGTCGATTTCTACACGAGCCAGTTCGGGTGGAAGCAGGAGGGCGATATGGATATGGGGCCGATGGGCAAATATCTTTTCCTCCACCACGGCGCAGGCATGATCGGCGCAATCATGCCCAAAATGCCGCTGATGCCAGTGTGCTCATGGACTTACTATTTCCGAGTAGCAGATATCGACGCGGCTGCTGAGGCGATCACGGAAAATGGCGGAACGATCTTGGAAGAACCCACCGAAATTCCCGGCGGTAATTACAGCATGATCGCGGTTGACCCGCAGGGGGCTGCTTTTGCATTGGTAGGCAAGCGGTTATGACGACAACCACTCATTCATCGCCGCCGCGCTGGTTGCTTTTTGTTAGCGTTGGTCTCTTGCTCTGGAACGTGATGGGCGTCGTGTCATTCGTGGCGCATTGGACAATGACGGCAGCCGATGTCGCCGCATTGCCCGCCATTCAGCAGGATATGATGAATGGTATGTCATCGAGAACGTGGATTTCGTTTGCTGTAGCAACGGGCGCGGGCATGCTGGGTGGGATCGCACTGCTGATCAAGAAAAAATGGGCGGCCCCCCTGTTTGCGGTTAGCTTTGTTGCGATCCTGATCCAGTTCTCCAGCCCTCAGCTGATTGATATCGCGATCAACCGTGACGCCGCGATCATGGCCTTCCCCGCGTTCATCGCGGCGATGGCATTGGTGCAATGTCTGCTATCGTGGCGGTGGAGCAAGAGCGGCTGGTTAAAATAGGGAGATTATCATGTCGAAAGCAACGCTTTGCCTCTGGTATGACAACAATGCCCACGAAGCGGCTACTTTTTACGCCGCCACCTTTCCCGATAGCAAAGTCACCGCCGTCCACGTTGCACCAGGCGATTATCCCGGCGGTGAAGCGGGCAAAGAGCTGACGGTTGAATTCACCCTGTGCGGCGTGGCGTGCATCGGTTTGAATGGCGGGCCAATCTTCCCGCACAGCGAAGCCTTCTCATTCCAGATCGCGACCGACAGTCAGGAAGAAACCGACCGTTATTGGAATGCAATTGTCGCTGGTGGCGGCTCCGAAAGCCAATGTGGCTGGTGCAAGGACAAATGGGGGATCAGCTGGCAAATCACCCCGCGCGTCTTGACTGATGCCATAGCTCAAGGCGGCGACGTTGCCAAACGCGCGTTCGATGCGATGGTGATGATGGGCAAGATTGATGTTGCCGCGATTGAAGCGGCGGTTGCGGGAGAATAGGCGATGCCGATACGGATCGGCGCTGTTCTGGCGGGTTTGGCCGTGTTTGCGATGTTAGAGTTTATCGCATCGCGCGCGGCAAGCGCAAGTTGGCCAGCCTATGCTCTGGCTGCGCCCGCGCGCGCCTATACGTTCGACATGCTGCTGATCCGACTTTTGGTCGGCGCAATGGGCACGCTTGCAAGCGGCGCTGTGGCGACGAGGGTCGCCAGTCGTAACCAGCAAGCGTCATTCTGGTTTGGCTTTGCTTTACTCCTCCTCTCGGTGATCCACCATTATTTTATCTGGGATCAATACCCAGTCTGGTATCACTTCAGCTGGTTTGCTTGCATTGTTCCGTCTGCGATACTTGGCGGAAAGTTGTTTGGGCGCGCTCGACATCAATGACCCGCCATCGCCTCTAAAGCGCAACCTCACCCATCGCATCTCGCAAGCCCAGATGATCAACAAAGGGCTGAAAATCGCGATCCGAATGGAGCAGAGCGATATCATCGATGATGCACCGTGTGGCAATGAGTGTATCAATCGTTTTGCGAACGGTAATGCCCTTGGTGCGCAGTGCGCGGTAATTGCGTGCCGCAAGCACTGCAATGTCATGATTGCTGATCGTTACGAGCGTGACACGTTCAAGTAACTGCAATATGGCCGCAAAATCAAGATCACTGCCCGTCCCCTGCAAGACCTCCACGACCATTAGATCGCCAACCGCAACAACTTTCTGCGCAAGAAGCGCATGCAGCATGTCTGTTTGAGGCGTAAGGGACGCACGAAAATAATCAATCCAGACGCTCGAATCGACGAGGATCATTAGTCGAGGCGCATTGCTTCAAGATCACCAGTCCATTGAAACTTGCCGCGAAATTTGCGGATCTCGGCTTGCCGCGCGATACGCACCACGCGGAGCAGCGCTTCGTTTACCGCCTCGCGCTTGGTTTTGGCACCGATGGCGGTCATCGCTTCGGCCATCAATTCATCGTCAATTTCAATATTCGTGCGCATATGTGTATCCTTTTCGATTTTATACACATAGACTTGAGCGTCTGATCAGTCAATGTGCCGACGGTTCTTTCTGGGTGTTATGGAGTGAATCATGGTTCAAACTGCAAAGGATCACCGATGACGGCATATGTCGCCCTCCTGCGCGCGGTCAATGTTGCGGGGACGGGCAAGCTGGCGATGGCCGATTTGCGCGCGATGTGCGCGGGGCTTGGCTGGCGCAATGTCCGCACCTTTATCGCGAGCGGCAACGTGCTGTTCGAATGCGAACTGCCCGAAGACGCTGTGAGAGCCGCGTTAGAGGCCGCGCTTTTGGTTCATGCGGGAAAACACATCGCGGTGTTCGTCCGATCCGCACAAGAGATGGCCGATATCGTTGCCGCCAATCCCTTCCCCGACGCAAATGGCAGCCGCCACATGGTCGATTTCTACGATGCGCCGCCGCCACCTGATCTGCTCGATAAATTGCGTGACCGCGCAGGAGAGCGCACCGCGCTGGGCTTGCGCGAACTCCACGTCGATTACGCCGACAATATCCGCAACACCCGGCTCAAAATTCCCGACCGCGACAACCGGACAGGACGCAATATCAACAGCGTTCGCAAGATTGCAGCAATGTTGTCAGGCGAAGGCGGGTGATTTGCGCAAATGCTGATAGGCGGCGATCGTCGCGGTAAGCGCACGCTCATGGGATCGGTCGCCGCCATTGCGGTCTGGATGATATTTGCGCACCAACTCTGCATAGCGCGTGCGCAGCGCCTTGCGGTCGGCATCATGGCCCAGCATCAGTACGTTCAGCGCATCACGGTCATCGCCCGACAGCGGCTTGCCGTCGGCACGGCGCTCGGGCATCCGGCTGGCAAAGCGCGCGGCGATGGCGTCAAGCGGATCATGAAAATCACGCCATTTGGGCGGGCTATCGACACCACCCTGCGTAAATGCGCGGGTTTCGCGTGCCCAGCCAGCGAACGGCATCTGCGCCTCGACAATTTCGTCGGCGCTCATACCTGAAAAATAATTATAACCCGCGTTAAACTCACGGACATGGTCAAGGCACAGCCAGCGGTACGGTGCCGGCCCGTCGCTGCTTGGCGCGCCGTATCCGGGTGCGCGAAATTCACCCGTTTGCGCGCAGCCGGGATGGGCGCAGGCGTGGCGCACACCGCGCACACGGCCATGAAATCTGTCTCGGGGGGGATCGTCGCGCATCCTTTATACTTGGCGAATGGATCGGCGTGTGAAAAGAGGGGGGATGAACAAAGCATCGATTCAGAACGAAATTGAGACGCTGTTGATCGCGGCGTTTGCGCCTTCGCGGCTTGCGGTGATCAACGACAGCGGCAATCATAGCGGCCATATGGGCGATGACGGCAGCGGCGAATCGCATTTCAGTGTCGAAATCGAAAGTGCGGTCTTTGCGGGTCAATCACGCGTCAACCGCCAGCGCATGGTCAATCAGGCGCTTGGCGATTTGCCGGGGCAGCGTGTCCATGCGCTTGCGATCAAAGCAAGCGCGCCGGGCGAATGATTGATCTCAAGCATCAGCGCATCGCGCTTTCCACCGGGGTTGAACTCGACGTCTGGAGCGCTGGCGACCCGGCACATCCGCCGATCATCTTCCTCCACGGTTTTCCCGAATCGCACCGGACATGGCGTTATCAAATGGCAGAGCTGGCGCGCGATCATCATGTCATTGCGCCCGATCAGCGCGGCTTTGCGCGGTCGTCAAAACCCGTCAACGTCAGCGATTACACCCCCGACAAGCCTGTGGCAGATCTTTTCGCGCTCGCCGATGCAATGGCGATCCCGAATTTCACGCTCGCTGCACATGATTGGGGCGGTGCGATTGCATGGGCCGCAGCGCTCAAGCGGCCCGAACGGATCGTACGGCTGATGATGTGCAATTCGGCGCACCCGTTTGTTTTTCAGCGGACGCTGATCGAAGACGCCGGCCAGCGCAAGGCGTCGCAATATATGCTCGCCTTCCGCGATCCTGCGATGGATCAGCGGATCGCTGAAAAGGGTCTGGCTTGGTTTTTCGATCACAGCTTCATGCGTCACCTGACAGCCGAGCAGGTGAGCGCCGACGACCGCGCCGCCTATCTCGATGAATGGCAGCAACCCGGCGCGATGACCGCGATGCTCAACTGGTACCGTGCGACCAACATGAGCATCCCGGCGGTGGGAGACGATGTGCCGCGCCCGGCATTTCTCGATCGACCGTTTCCGATCCTCAAAATGCCGACGCTCGTCGTGTGGGGGATGAACGACCCCGCGCTGCTGCCCTGCCAGCTCGACGGCCTCGAAGCGCTTGTCGAAACGATCGAGATTGTCCGCGTCGACGCAGGCCATTTCATCCCGTGGGAAAATCCTGAGGCCGTCAACACCGCGATGCGCCGCTTTCTCAGCAACCACCCTGTTTAGAACGGGATGACTTTAAGTCGAATCACATCCGTTCGTGTCGAGCCCTTCGACTTCGCTCAGGATAAACTTCGGCCAAGTGGCCGAAGTCGAGACACCTGCACGCGTAGCACGTCCCTCGACTTCGCTCGGGAAGAACGGGTCAAATTCACGTCATCGCACTCTAGGCTGTAGTGACAATTTAGGGGATTCCCATTTGCCTTGAGTTCTGATTCAACACTGGCTTTTGGAGGCTGGTGTGGAAGGTGAGGTTCTCAGAG
>JAYVVW010000003.1:0-20815 GCA_043786595.1 Sphingomonadales bacterium
AATTTCAGCGGCTATTGGAACCGCGCGGCGGCCAGCGCCGAGTGCATGACCGCCGACGGCTATTTCCGCACCGGCGATCTCGGCTATCTCGATCCCGAAGGCTATCTGTTCATCGTTGACCGCAAAAAGGATATCATCATCCGCGGCGGCGAAAATATTAGCTGCCAGGAAGTCGAAGCAGCGATTTACGAAAATCCGGCAATCGCCGAATGTGCGGTGTTTGGCCTGCCCGATGAGCGACTGGGCGAAGTCGTTGGTGCGATCATTTACTGCCATCCCGAAATGAGCGTCACCCCCGAAGCGCTCACGCTGTTTCTGGGTGAAAAGCTCGCGGCGTTCAAAATCCCGATCCAGATCTGGACATCGGCAGATGCGCTCCCCCGGCTCGGCACCGAAAAGATCGACAAGGTAAGCCTGCGCAAGGATCATCAGGCGCTGTGGGTGTCGGAACAGGCGGCGTGAACAGCGGCATTGCCGCGCCGTTAACGCTGCCCTGCGGCGTCGTGCTCGCCAACCGGATTGGCAAGGGCGCGATGACCGAGGGGCTCGCCACGCCCGATGGTCGCCCGACGCCCGAACTCGAACGGCTTTATACGCTGTGGGCAGCCGGCGGCGCGGGGATGCTTTTAACGGGCAATGTCCAGATCGACGCCGATCATCTCGAACGGCCTGGCAATGTCGTGATTGACCGCGCGCCCGATGCCGCAATGCGCGCCGCGCTGATCGCTTGGGCAAAGGCGGGCACGGCAAATGGTACGCAATTGTGGATGCAGATCAGCCATGCCGGGCGGCAGACGCCTGCGATTGTCAACAAAACGCCCAAAGCGCCGTCAGCGGTCAAGGTCGGGTTGCCCGGTGGTAATTTTGGCACGCCCGTTGCGCTCACCGAAGCTGAGATTGAAGCGCTGATCGCACGTTTCGTCGCGGCGGCACTGGTCGCGCAGGATACGGGTTTTAGCGGGGTGCAGTTTCACGCCGCGCACGGTTATCTGCTGTCGGCCTTTCTCTCACCGCGCGCCAATGTCCGCACCGATCAGTGGGGCGGCTCGCTTGAAAATCGGGCGCGGATGCTGATTGCCGTGGTGACGCGTGCGCGCGCTGCACTTGGCGCTGGTTTCCCGATTTCGGTCAAGCTCAACAGCGCCGATTTTCAGCGCGGCGGCTTTGCGTTTGATGAAAGCGTGATCGTCGCGGGATGGCTTGAAGCTGCCGGCGTTGACCTGATCGAAATTTCGGGCGGGTCATACGAACAGCCGCGGATGATGGATATGTCGGGCCTCGAAGCGGGCGAAGAGCCACTCGTCGCCAAATCAACGCAAGCGCGCGAAGCCTATTTCGTCGATTTCGCCCGCGCGATGAAAGCCTCAGTCAAAGTGCCGCTGATGGTGACAGGCGGATTTCGATCGCGCGCGGCGATGGATCATGCGCTTTCAACAGGCGGGGCCGATTTAATCGGGATTGGCCGCCCGATGTGCGCCGATACCGATGCGCCCGATCAGTTGCTCGGCGGTGCAGCAGCGCTGATCCGCTGGGAACGCCAGCTTCATTTGCTACCCACGCCGCTGCGCTGGCTTAAACGCTTTGGCCTGGTCCGCGCGATTGACAGTTTTGCGATCACCTACTGGTATTACGCACAACTTTACGCGCTGGGCCGCACGGGCAAAACCGATACCGCGATGAGCGTGCTGTCGGCGTGGCGTCTGGTCGAACGCACGCACAAGCAACTTGCCGCCGCGCGCGCGGCGTAATGGGCGATGGCTTTACTTTTAACCGCTTGTCCCGAGCGAAGTCGAGGGACGTGCTACGCGTGCAGGTGTCTCGACTTCGGCCGCTTGGCCGAAGTTTATCGTGAGCGAAGTCGAAGGGCTCGACACAAACGGAGGTATTGCAACTTAAAGTCATCGTGGTCTAATGCCGCCAACGAAGAAAGAAGCCTAACCCCCTTCGACGCCGCCTGCAGCGTCGCTCAGGACAGGCTAAGTCAAGCACGGGGCGACGAAAGTGATTCCACCAAACGTAATCAAAATCTAACCAAAAGCGTTTCGCTTTGACCGCCGATATGCGTTAACGCGTTTTCATGTCACGAACTGCGATTTCCAACCTTGCCCTGTCACGCCGCACGTTGTTGACCGGCGCTGGCATTGTGGGCGGGCTGGCGATTGGCTGGGTGCTATGGCCGCGCAGCTTTGCGTCCAACCTTGTTGCCGCACCCGGTGAGACGATCCTTGGCGGATGGATCAAGATCGGAACCGACGGGCATATCAACGTCGCCGTGCCGCAAGTCGAGCTTGGTCAGGGTGCCTATACGCTGATCGCGCAGATCATCGCCGATGAACTCGGCGCGGACTGGCGCACCGTGGGGGTTGAGCCTGCGCCGCTCAATCCGATCTTTGCCAACCGGCTGTTCGCACGCGAATGGCATGAGGGGCCGTTTGCCGATCCTGACATCCAGATGACCGGCGGATCATCAACAATACGCAATTTTGAAGCCCCCGCGCGCGCCACAGCGGCTGCCGCGCGCACGCTCCTCTGCATAGCCGCCGCCGCACGCTGGGGCGCAAACTGGCGCGCCTGTGAGGCCGTCGGAGGATTTGTAACGCGCGGTGACGACAAGTTGCGCTTTGGTGAACTCGTCGAAGAAGCGGCGCGCATCAAACCACCGCGTGACATTCCGCTGCGCACTGGAAATGCCAATCGCCTGACGGGGCGCGGGCTGACGCGGCTTGATCTGCCATCAAAGGTCGACGGATCGGCCAATTTTGCGGGCGACATCCGGCTGCCCGACATGGTGTATGCCGCAATCCGCCAGGGGCCGATCGGTGACAGTCGCCTGATCAAGGTCGATAGCGCAGCGGCAGACCGGATTGCGGGCGTCCTCCAGATTGTCGAGCATGAGCGGTGGGTCGCTGCGATTGCTACCAACTGGTGGGCGGCGAACCGCGCGCTTGACGCGGTGAAACCGCGCTTTGAAACGCGCGGCGCGTTGGCGAGCGATCAACGCATCGGGGCAGCGCTCGATCAGGCGCTCGACGGCGACGGCGCGCGGATCGCCTCGCTTGGTGATCTTGGCGCGGCATTTACGGGCGCACGCATTTACAAGGCGGAATATCAGGTCGGTCTTGCCGCGCACGCAGCACTTGAGCCGATGACCGCCACCGCAGCAATCGAAGGCGACCGCGTGCAATTGTGGATCGCAACGCAGGCCCCCGGATTTGCCCAGCGCGCCGCAGCACAGGCGCTTGGTATCGATTCCGAACAGGTCGCGGTGCACGCGATGATGGTCGGCGGGTCGTTTGGCCGCAAATATGAAGTTGAAATTGCAGCACAGGCCGCGCTGCTCGCAAGCAAGGTCGGTCGCCCCGTTCAACTCGTCTGGTCGCGCGCCGAAGACATGATGCATGACCGGTTCCGCCCGCCTGCAAAGGCACGGATGGCCGCGCGGCTTGGCGCGGGTGGCCAGATTGACGGCTGGCTCGCCAAAATCGCCGCGCCCGACGGCGTTGGTGAAATGCGCGCGCGCACGCTTGACGGGCAAAGCGCGGTCGCAGCGCAGGCATCGCTTGCCACGACACCAAGCGCACATGCCGTCGCCGGCGCGATCCCACCCTATGCAATCGCCAACTACGCCGTTGATCACCACCCCGCCAATATCGGCGTGCCGACGGGCAAGTGGCGATCGGGCGCGCACAGCTACACCGCGTTTTTCACCGAATGCTTTATCGATGAACTCGCGCGGCACAGCGAGATTGAACCCTTTTCATTCCGCATGGCGCTGCTCGGTGGCAACACCCGGCTGGCGCTGTGCCTTTCGAAGGTTGCGATCAAAGGCGGATGGCAGGGCGGTGCGCCGGGCACCGGTCAGGGCATCGCCTGCCATTCGATGCTCGGCAGCCATGTCGCGCTGTTGGCCGAAGCCGCGCTTGGCGATGATCAGCGCGTGCGCGTGACCAAGCTGGTCTGCGTCGCCGACGTTGGCCGCGTGATCAATCCCGACATCGCGCGCCAGCAGATCGAAGGCGGATTACTCTTTGGCATGGCCTACGCCGTGGGCAACGCGATCAGCATCAATCGCGGGATTGCAGGGCCGCTCCGGCTCGGCAAACTGGGATTGCCCAAGCTTGCCGATATGCCCGAAATCAGTGTCGAGCTGATTGGTAGCAGCGAGGCGCCGGGCGGCATTGGCGAGGTGGCAGTGCCGCCCGTCGCGCCCGCAATCGCCAACGCGCTGTTTGCGGGCAGCGGGCAGCGGTTCCGCAGCCTGCCGCTCAATCCAAGGCCCAATTGATGAACCGACCCGCGACGCATCCCCCCGCGCCCACCGGAAAAATTGGCGTTCTGATCGTCAATTTGGGATCGCCAGCCGCGCCCACAGCGGCCGCCGTCAAAACCTATTTGCGCGAATTTTTGTCAGACCGGCGCGTGGTCGAAATTCCTGCGCTTTTGTGGCAGCCAATCCTGCGCGGGATCGTCCTCAACACCCGCCCCAAAAAATCGGCGCACGCTTATGCGCAAGTCTGGATGCCCGAAGGCGCACCGCTCGCCGTCATCACCGCGCGACAGGCCGAGGCGATGAAAACACGGCTCGGCAGCAATGTCCTCGTCGATTGGGCGATGCGTTACGGCACGCCTGCGATCGGCGAACGGCTCACCGCGCTCAAAGACGCTGGCTGTGACCGGATATTGATCGCGCCGCTCTATCCGCAATATTGCGGCGCAACGACCGCGACGGTCAACGATGCGGTCTTCGCGACGCTTGCCGCGATGCGCTGGCAACCTGCGCTGCGCACATTGCCGTCCTATCACGACGATGATCATTATATCGCCGCGCTCAAGGCGAGCATCGAACGCGAACTTGCAATACTCCCCTTCACCCCCGACGCTATTCTGGCGAGCTTTCATTCGATGCCCGAACGGACGTTGACGCTGGGCGACCCCTATCACTGCCATTGCCAGAAAACCGCGCGTCTGCTGGGCGGGGCATTGGGGAAGCCGCTGATCGTGTCGTTCCAGTCACGGCTTGGCCGCGCAAAATGGCTTGGCCCGGCAACCGATGCGACACTTTCGGGATTGCCTGAAAAGGGCATCGGCAAAATCGCCGTAATCGCCCCAGGCTTTTCGGCTGACAACCTTGAAACGCTAGAGGAAATCGCGATCCGCGGACGGCAATCCTTCATCGCTGCGGGTGGCACTGACTTCGCCTACCTCCCCTGCCTCAACGACAGTTTGGTAGGGACGAACATGCTCGAAACTTTACTTGCGCGTGAACTTGAAGGATGGCCAACGCAGCGTTAAGCTGCTCTCAAATATAACCAAGGAGAGTGAATTATGGCACGTGTCGCAGTGGTAACAGGTGGAACACGCGGGATCGGTGAAGCGATCAGCAACGCGCTCAAGGCACAGGGCTTCACCGTTGCAGCAAGCTATGTCGGCAATGCCGAACGCGCCAAATCCTTTTCAGAGAGCAGCGGCATTGCCGTTTATCAGTGGAATGTCGCCGACCACCAGGCCTGCATTGATGCCTGCGCGCGCATCGAAGCCGATCTTGGCCCGATCGACGCCGTCATCAACAATGCCGGGATCACGCGCGACGGGACGCTGATGAAAATGAGCTATGAGGCATGGCGCGATGTCATCGACACCAATCTGGGCGGCTGTTTCAACATGGCAAAGGCAACATTTGCCGGAATGCGTGATCGTGGTTGGGGCCGGATCGTCAACATCGGATCGATCAATGGCCAAGCGGGCCAATACGGTCAGGTCAATTATGCCGCAGCAAAATCGGGGATCCACGGCTTCACCAAGGCGTTGGCGCAGGAAGGTGCGAAATTTGGTGTGACCGTAAACGCGATCGCGCCGGGCTATATCGATACCGACATGGTTGCCGCCGTCCCCGCCGACGTGCTGGCAAAGATCGTTGCCAAAATTCCCGTCGGGCGATTGGGACAGGCAAGCGAAATTGCGCGCGGTGTCACGTTTCTCTGCTCAGAAGAAGGCGGGTTCGTCACCGGATCGACACTGTCGATCAACGGCGGGCAGCATATGTATTGAGCGCTGCCGCGCCCCGCAAGGCGCTGGTCAAACGGTCGGTCACTATTGCGGGGCATGAAACATCGATCCGGCTCGAACCGATATTCTGGGACGGGCTCGTGGCCGCAGCGCAGGCGCAGTCGCTCCCGCTTAACGCACTGATCGCGCGGATCGACGCAGCACGTATCGAGGCAGCTGAGCCGCCCAATCTGGCGAGCGCGATCCGCGTCTGGCTTTATGCGCGTGCGGTGACATCACGGCCAGACGAGGGCGATGCGCGATGAGCAGCGGTTGCGCTGACCCCGTCTTAAGAAAATCCTAGTCCTGTTCTGCGACAAGTGCGGCTTGATCTGCAGGACGATTTCAATTGCGCCAGAGACTTGCCACTCGACTCAAACTTTTCGCAGCCTTGCTCTGCCTCCCGTCTGCGACGCTCGCCTATGACGATCCCGAGTTTGCGCCGCCTTCCGCGCCACCCCATGTCGAATGCGTACCCGTAGCGCGCCAGATATCGGGCATCCAGATTTACGGCAACGCGCTGAGCTGGTGGCGTCAAGCCGATGGCCGCTATGATCGCGGGCATACGCCGCGCCGTGGTGCAGTGCTTGCGTTTCGTCCGCACGGTGCGATGGTGCTCGGCCATGTTGCGGCGGTCAGCAAAGTGGTTGACGACCGGACGGTGCTTGTCACCCACGCGAACTGGTCACTGATCAACGGACGGCGCGGCCAAGTGGAACGCAATGTCGAGGTGCGTGATGTGTCCGACGCAGGCGATTGGAGCCGCGTGCGCGTCTGGTATGCCCCACTTGGCGGGCTTGGAACCACCGAGTGGCCCGTCGAAGGGTTCATTTATCCAAACGGCGCCGCCCCGCGATCCGAACCTGCCGCGCCCGAGACACCCAAATTGCGCTATGCACGGCTTGACCTGCGCGATGATCCTATGGGCACGTCACCCGCCCCCACCGGCCGCCTCACCTATCTCGGCCGCATGTTGCCGGGGCTGTAGGGCGGCGTGCAAGAAATGTGAATCGTCATTGCGAGCGAAGCGCGGCAATCCAGCGGCACCGGAGAATGGATTGCCGCGCTGCGCTCGCAATGACGGGTGGTGCAGATTGAAAACACCGCACTTTAACCCAGGCTTTTCGAAACCTGTTCGTAGACGTCCTTGCTCAGCCCCGGCGTTTGAATGATCCGCTGTAGCACCGCCTTCATCAGCGTCTGGCGCACTTCATCAAAGCGACGCCACCGGCCGAGCGGCGGGGTGAGTTTCGCCGCCGTTTGCGGGTTGATTGTGTCGAGCGCGATCAGGATGTCGGCGAGGAAATCATAGCCGTCGCCGCCCGCCACATGGAACTGGTGCTGGTTGACCGAAAATGCACCCGCGAGCGACCGCACGCGATTGGGGTTGCTGAGGCTGAAATCGGGATGGTCTTGCAATTGACGCACCGCACTATGCGTATCACCCCGCACCGAAAGCGCCTGTGTGGAAAACCATTTGTCGAGCACCAGCGCATTGTCACGGTAACGGTTGTAGAAAATGTCGAGCGCGGCGACGCGTTCGTCCGAATTTCCGTTGGCAAGGATCGTGAGCGCGGCCTGCCGGTCAGTCATGTTATCCGCGCTGTCGAACTGGCGAAATGCGATCGCGGCACCGTCGCTTGCCGATGCCGACGCGATATAGCCGAGCGCAACATTGGCGAGGCGGCGTGCGCCCTTTCCCTGCGGCGTGAATGCAAATGGCTTGCCGCTGTGCGTGGCATAAGCGCTGCGCCAATGGTCATCGAGGCTGCGCCCCAGATCGAGCCGCAACGCATCGCGTGCCGCGTGGATCGCATCAGGATCAACGACGAGCATCTGATCGCCGATGAACGCTTCGCTTGGCACCATCAGCGCTTCACCAATGAATGCGGGGTCGAGCGCGTTGCTCATGAGCGTGCCGCGCACCGCGTCAATCACGGGGCCGTGGTCGGCTTTGCCCGTCGCGACCGCACTGACAAGCGTATCGATCATCAGTTGCTGGAGCGCTTCATAGCGTCCGAACGGATCATCATCATGCGCCGAGAGGAATGCGAGGTCTGCCGCACTGCGATCCGCCTCGATCGTGACAGGCGCTGAAAAATCGCGGTTGATCGAAAGGATCGGCGTCGTCGGCGCGTCTGCGATTGCGATTGTTGTCACGGGTTCGCTCAGCAGCACGAGCTGTTCGCCGCCGTGCGCGCCGCTTTCACGGTTGAAGAACGCCATCCGCAGCGGGATTGCCATCGGCAATTTGCCGCTCTGCCCCGGCGTGTCGGGGATCGTTTGTGTTAAGGTGAGCGTCGCCGTGGCGTGCACAGCGTCATGGATCAGTTCGGCCTTGATCCGCGGCGTGCCCGCCTGACTATACCACAGCCGGAACTGTGCAAGATCAACCCCGCTTGCATCTTCCATCGCGCAGACAAAATCTTCGCAGGTCACCGCCTGCCCGTCATGCCGGTCAAAATACAGGTCGCTACCGGCGCGAAACTTCTCCGCCCCTAGCAAAGTATGCATCATCCGGATGAGTTCGGCCCCCTTGTTATAAATCGTCGCGGTGTAGAAATTGCCAATTTCAAGATAGGATTCGGGGCGAACGGGATGCGCGAGCGGGCCGCTGTCTTCCTGAAACTGACTACTACGAAGCAGGCGGACATCTTCGATCCGCTTGACCGCTGCCGAGCCCTGATCTGCGCTAAATGTCTGATCGCGGTAGACGGTGAAGCCTTCCTTAAGCGAGAGCTGAAACCAGTCACGGCAGGTGACGCGGTCGCCCGACCAGTTGTGAAAATATTCATGCGCAACAACGCCGAGCACACCGTCATAATCAATGTCGGTCGCGGTTTCCGGATCGGCGAGGATGTAGCGTGAGTTGAAAATATTGAGGCCTTTGTTTTCCATCGCGCCAAAATTGAAATCATCGACCGCGACGATGTTAAAAATCGCCAGATCATATTCGCGGCCATAGGCGGTCTCGTCCCATGCCATGCTCGTCTTGAGCGCTGCCATTGCGTGTGCGGTCTTGGCTAAGTCGCGCGCGGCGACCCAGATCGCGAGATCAACATGACGTCCCGAAGCCGTCGTGAACTGATCGCGGTTCGCCGCAAGGTCTCCCGCAACCAGCGCAAACAGGTAGCAAGGCTTGGGGAATGGATCGTTCCACTGCGCAAAATGGCGTCCGCCAGCCAAGTCACCGCCGCCAACTGGATCGCCATTGGCGAGCAGCACGGGGTAAGCCGCCTTGTCAGCCGCCAACCGCACGTCGTAACGGCTCAGAACATCGGGCCGGTCGGGGAAGTAGGTAATCCGGCGAAACCCTTCGGCCTCACACTGCGTACACAGCAGCCCGCCACTTGCATAAAGCCCCATCAGCACCGTGTTCGCAGCCGGCGCAAGTTCGACCAGCGTTTCGATGCTGTGCCGTGCGCCACTGAGCGCGATGACAAGCTGTCCGCTTTCGATCACCGGCGTAACCTGGATGCCGTCGACCGCGACCGAGAGCAGCGTCAGCGTGTCGCCGTCAAGCCGCAGTGGACGGTCATGGTCGCCGCCACGCTCTACGTTCAGAACGGCGCGCACACGCGTTTTTTCGGGGTAAAGATCGAAATCGAGCGCGATCTGCGGCACCAGCCAGTCGGGTGGCTGATAATCTTCACGGCGGATTGCAATTGGCGGCGACGCGGGCGCGGTCTGAATGTCTGGCATGCCTTAAGTCTAGGCGCGTGATTGGGCTTGATCAATGCGTTGATTGGTGTAGCATCACGGTAATACACAAGGGGGGATGGAAGATGCGATATTCGTTGAAGCTGATGGCGGCTGTCGTCGCGATGGTTCCGGTGCTGGCGATTGCCGCGCCGTTTGATCCCGATGCCGCGACAAACGCACTGCTTGCGACCGTAAACGGCGCGGCGCGGGCAAAATCGGACGCCTATTTCGAAGGGGGTTATTGGCTGATCCTGTGGGGCGCGCTGATGGCAATCGCTGGCGAACTCATCATATTGCATTTCGGCCTGTCGGCGCGTTTTCGCGATTGGGCCGAACGGACGACAAAACGCCGCTGGCTCCACGGTGCGCTTTACATCATCCCCTATACATTGGTTGGCGTTCTGATCGGATTGCCGTGGATGATCTACACACAATATTTTCGCGAGAAACACTATGATCTGCTGAGCCAGAGCTTTGGTGCGTGGGGATTTGATCAGCTCAAAGGATTAGTGATCGGCATCATCCTGGGAATGATTATTATCACGTTGATCTTTGCCGTCATCCGCCGCTTTCCCAAAAGCTGGTGGCTGTGGGGTGCAGGCGTCTTTACCGCGTTCACAGCGTTTGGTGCGATGGTCGCGCCTGTCTATATCGCGCCGCTTTTCAATACCTATACCGAAATGCAGGCAGGCCCGCTGCGTGACCGGATTGTCGCAATGGCCGCTGCGAACAACGTGCCGGCCGATCACATCTATGTGTTTGACGCATCCAAACAGTCCAAACGCATTTCGGCCAATGTGTCGGGCCTTGGGCCAACGATCCGCATTTCACTCAACGACAATCTGCTTAACCGGACAACGCCCGATCAGGTTGTCGGGGTGATGGGGCATGAACTGGGCCATTATGTGCTTGGCCATGTGTTCAAAACGATTGCGATATTCGCTCTGATATTTCTGTTTGCGTTCTGGATGCTTTATTGGATCACGCCTAGAATAATTAACCGATACGGCGCGCGCTGGGGTGTTCGCGGCGTTGATGATGTTGCGGTCGTTCCGCTATTTTCGATTATCATCTCGCTGCTGTTCCTCGTGCTGACGCCGCTCACCAACACGCTGATCCGCACGCATGAATTAGAAGCCGACGCGTTCGGGCTTGATGCCGCGCGCCAGCCCGATGCCGAAGCACAGGTGATGCTCAGCCTTTCGGAATATCGCAAACTTGATCCCGGGCCGATCGAAGAGTTCATCTTCTTCGATCATCCTTCGGGTCGGACGCGTATCCAGATGGCGATGGATTGGAAAGCAGCGCATCTTGCCGAGATTGAAGCGCGCGGAAAATAAGTGCAGGGGCGTGAGACATGCCCCAGATGCTTATCTTCGGGCTCGGCTACACCGCCGGGCATATCGCGCGCGCACTGCGTAACGCTGGTTGGGACATCGTCTCGACCGGTTCGGCAGGAACGATTGGCTTTGATGATGCCGCGTCGGTGCGGCTCGCCATCGCGCAGGCGACGCATGTCCTTTCGTCAGTGCCGCCGGTTTGCGACGGTGATCCCGTGCTTAACGGCTACGGTGACCTGATTGCAAAGAGCGCTGCCGTGTGGACGGGCTATCTCTCATCGACGGGCGTTTACGGCGATAGCGGCGGCGCATGGATTGATGAAAGCAGCCCGATCGCCGGGCGGCGCGCCAATCGCAACCGTGCCGATCAGGATTGGCTGGCGCGCGGCGCGCATGTGTTTCGCCTGCCGGGGATTTACGGGGCGGGCCGGTCGGCGATCGACCGCGTGATTGCGGGGAAGGCGCACCGCATTGACCTGCCAGGCCAGGTTTTCAGCCGGGTTCATGTTGATGATATCGTTTCGGGGGTGATCGCGGCGCTTAAAGCGCCAGCAGGCGCGTATAACCTCGCCGATGATCTGCCGTGCAGCCAGAATCAGG
The DNA here is from genome assembly GCA_043786595.1 of Sphingomonadales bacterium. Classification (GTDB taxonomy): domain Bacteria; phylum Pseudomonadota; class Alphaproteobacteria; order Sphingomonadales; family Sphingomonadaceae; genus Aquisediminimonas. Next base: position 11,688 of record JAYVVW010000003.1, read on the forward strand.
TGATTGAAGCCGCATGTGATTTGACAGCGACGCCGTGGCCACCGTTGCAATCGCTCGACGAAGCCGCGCTGTCACCGATGGCACTGGCGTTTTACGCCGAAAACCGCCGCGTCGCGAACGGCAAGGCAAAGCGGCGGCTCGGCTGGAATCCGCGCTACCCGACCTATGCCGAGGGTTTGCGTGCGGTCAGCGCGATGATCAGCCCCGCCATTGCCAGCACGCCGCCCGCCGCTGCTAGCAACGTCCAGTGATAATTTTCATAGACCGTTGAAAACATCATCGCGATCACGGGCGTCGCGACCCCCGAATAGGCGGCAGGCCCCGGCCCGATCATCCGGATCACGCTGAAATAGGCCATGAACGCGATGGCAGACGCGGCAATCCCCAGATACAGCACGCCCGCAATGTAGGAGGGCTGCATATCCACTACGGGCGCTCCGTTGTAGATAAAGGCGATCAGCGCGTTGACGCCGCTACCCCACAGCATCGCCCATGCCAGCGCGCTTGCCATTGGCAAAGCTTTGGCGCGGTCTGTCGCCTGCAACACATTGGCGGTGGAGGCAGACATCACGCCGAGCAATGTCAGCCCGATGCCGATCAGCACCGCGTTGCCCTGCACGTCAGCATCGCGGTATTCTTTGAGAAACAGCAGACCGATTCCAATGATCGCGACGCCCGTGCCGATCAGAAACTGGCCCGTCACTTTCGTACCGAGAAACAGCCGTGCCAAGATCGTGTTTGGAATCAGGAGCAGCGCAAAGACCAGCGCCACGAGCCCCGACGTCACATAGGCTTCGGCGCGGTAAACAAAATTGAAATTGAGGACGAACTGCGCAATGCCAAAGACAATCGCAAATTGATGTCCGCGCGCACCGATTCGCAGTGGCTGTTTTGTCACGGCGGCATAGATAAACAGCGCAATCGCTGCGATCAGAAAGCGGTACGTGATCGACCAGCCAACCGGAACAACCCCCAATTGGCCGCGGATCACGATCCATGTCGTCCCCCAGATCAAGGTGCAAATCCACAGCGGCACCTGAACCCGTAGGCTGAGCATCGGATGCGTATTGGGCGCGCCGGTACCGCTCATAAAGCAGCAATCGCTGCGGCGAATTGTTCGATATCGGCGCGCGGCTGATCCCAGCTTGTCACAAAACGCACTTCGCCGTCCGCCCAATCGTAAAAGTCGAACCCCTGCGCGCGGAGTCGCGATGCCTCATCGGGCGTCATCTGAAGGAACAGCTCATTGGCCTCAACCCGGTGGATCAGGCGCGCGCCCGCAGCCTTTGCGAGCAATTGCGCTGACGCATTGCTGGCGCGGGCATTGTCGAGCCAGCGGTCACCTTCAAGCAGCGCGAGAAGCTGCGCCGCCAAATACCGTCCTTTGGACAACAGATGTCCGGCCCGTTTGCGGCGCTGATGCGTTGCGCCCACCGCTTGCTGATCAAAAAAGATCAACGCTTCGGCGCTCATTCCGCCGTTTTTGACAAAGCCGAACGACAGGATATCGACGCCCGCGCGCCACGTAACATCGGCGGGGGAACAGCCAAGCGTCGCGACCGCATTGGCAAAGCGCGCGCCGTCGACATGAAAGCCCAGCCCGCGTCCCTTTGCCAGTTCACCGAGCGCGCCCACTTCGGACGGCGTATAAACGCAGCCATATTCGCTCGCGTTGGTGATCGACAGCGCGTGCGGCTGAACCCGGTGGACGTCGTTGGGCACAGCGTCAAGTGCTGCAACCGCGCTTGCCACGCTCAGCTTCGCCCCGTCTCCCTCGCCGAGCAGCAGCTTTGCGCCGTGCGTATAAAATTCAGGCGCGCCGCATTCATCATTCTGGATATGCGCATCGCGGTGGCACAGGATGCTGCCATGCGGCGGGCAGAGGCTCGCAAGTGCAAGCGCGTTGGCGGCTGTCCCGCTCGCAATCCACAGCGCCGCCACGCGCGTTTCAAACACATCGGAAAACGCAGCGTCAAGCGATCGGCTGATCGCGTCGCCATCATAAGCAGTATCAACATGATTGGCGGCGGCAAGCGCATCAAGCACGGCGGGGTGAACGCCTGCGGCATTATCAGAAAAAAATCGCATGGCGCGTCATGCGGGGGCAAAGCCGGAGCGTCAACCGCAAGCATTGGTACAAATGAATTGCGCGCCACCCGATTTGCGATAGGTTCGCGGGCGGTCGCAAAGATTGCCGACAAAAATGGGGGAGAAATACCATGAGTCCGTTTGAATTTATGATGATGCCGATCCAGCGCTATGCTCAATTTTCGGGGCGTTCGCGCCGGATGGAATATTGGATGTTTGCCGTTGGACTGATTGGTGTTTCAATCGTCATTTCGATTGTGGAAACAATGTTGGGGCTTGCCGGCATGGTGGGCGGTGCAATCGGGCCGATCAGTGCATTGTTCACATTGGCGACGCTCATTCCGTCAATTGCTTGCGCTGTGCGGCGTTTGCACGATCAGGATAAATCGGGTTGGTGGCTGCTGCTAGCGTTCGTTCCAGTACTGGGCGCGCTGGTACTGCTCGTTTTTATGTTCTTGCCCGGCACAAGCGGCGACAATCAATATGGGGCTGATCCAAAGGCGGTCTGAACTCTGAACTTAAGCCAACGACCGATTGCGCGAACTGCAATCGGTCGTTGGCGGATTGCATTTGGCGATAGCAAGCGCAAACTCTAAGCGACAACGCGTAGAGGAGCCCGATCTGATGAAAAAGCTTTACCCCAGTGCAGCGGCGGCGCTTGAAGGCGTCATCCGCAATGACATGCTGATTGCTGCGGGCGGTTTTGGTCTGTGCGGTATTCCCGAACGGATCATCGACGCGATTGTTGCCAGCGGCGTGACGGGACTAACCGTTGCATCGAACAATGCCGGGATTGACGGCGAAGGGCTCGGTAAGCTGCTTCGCACGCGCCAGATCAAGAAGATGATGGCTTCGTATGTCGGCGAGAATAAGGAATTTGAACGGCAATATCTTGCGGGTGAGCTTGAGGTTGAATTTTGTCCGCAGGGGACACTCGCCGAACGGATGCGCGCGGGCGGTGCTGGCATTCCCGGATTTTATACGCGAACCGGCGTTGGCACACAGGTCGCCGAGGGCAAGGAAGTCAAGGCGTTTGGCGGGCAGGATTATATCCTTGAACAGGGCATTTTTGCCGATCTCGCGATCGTCAAAGCGTGGAAAGCCGACGAAAGTGGTAACCTTGTCTTCCGCAAAACCGCACGCAATTTCAATCAGCCTGCCGCGACCTGCGGCAAGGTCTGCATCGTCGAAGTCGAAGAAATCGTCCCCGTCGGCGCGCTTGATGCCGACAGCATCCACCTGCCCGGCGTCTATGTCCAGCGCATGATCCTGGGCGCGCCCTATGACAAGAAGATCGAGTTTTTAACGATAAGAGAGCGGGAGGCGGCTTGATGGCTCCCAAAAATCCGTGGTTATTGGCCGCTGGGTGGATGAGCGTTGCCGCCAGCCTGCTTCATCTTGCCGTCATCGCTGGTGGCGCTGACTGGTACCGATTTTTTGGGGCAGGCGAACAATTGGCGCGCGCTGCGGAGCGTGGATCGCTCGTTCCCACCTTTATGACGATCGGCATCGCCTTAGTCCTTGCCATTTGGGCCGCTTTTGCTTTCAGCGCTGCGAGGTTGTTCAGGACGCTTCCGTTAACGCGGACTGCGCTTATCGCGATTACGATCGTCTTACTGGCGAGAGGGTTATTGGGATTTACCCCTGTCTTTCTGCCCATTCCTTCGTTCACCTTCATAATCTGGTCGTCGGTGATTTGCCTGCTGATGGGCATATGCTTTGCCCTTGGCACATGGCGTGCTTGGCCTCACTTGTCACAAAGGAACTAGTTTATGCCCTGGACTCGTGATCAAATGGCCGCCCGTGCGGCGCAAGAATTGCACGACGGTTTCTATGTCAACCTTGGCATTGGTATCCCCACGCTTGTTGCAAACCATATTCCAGCAGGCGTTGAAGTCACGCTGCAATCCGAAAACGGGATGCTTGGCATTGGGCCGTTCCCTTACGCGGGTGACGAAGATGCTGATCTGATCAACGCGGGGAAACAGACGATTTCGGAATTGCCGCAGTCGGCCTATTTTGACAGCGCGGCAAGCTTTGCGATGATCCGCGGCGGGCATATCGATCTCACCGTGCTCGGCGCGATGGAAGTTGCCGAAAATGGCGACATCGCCAACTGGATGATCCCCGGCAAAATGATCAAGGGCATGGGCGGCGCGATGGACCTTGTTGCAGGCGTCAAGCGGATCATCGTGCTGATGGAGCATAATGCCAAGGATGGCAGCGCCAAATTCATCCCCGCCTGCACATTGCCGCTAACAGGCAAAAACGTCGTTGATATGATAATCACCGATCTTGCGGTCTTCGCGCGGCCCGATCACACATCGCCGTTTCGCCTGATCGAAACTGCGCCCGCCTTGACTTTGGATGAGATTGCGGAAAAAACTACAGCGCACTATATCACTTGAAAGGATGATGTGAAAAACGACCGCCTATTCGTTGGAGTATTGGGCCATCAGAACTCGGGTAAATCCGAGACTTGGAACAGGCTGTTTGGGAAAACTGTCAGACGGGGGAGAAATTCTCGACCGTTGACGGTTGGTAATCGCGAGTGCGCGGACGTATTTGTTGTAAGTGGATCATTTGAAGAGCGTGGTGAGTATGCTGGCGACGTTCTGAGCGATCAGACTGCTAGAATCATTTTATGCTCAATTCAGTATAATGACGATTCTTGGCAGACTTTGAAATATGCTCATGAAAGCGGGTTCGATGTTTTCGTGCAGTGGTTAAATCCGGGCTATTCAGACAAGTCGATGTATTTTGACCGAATAGGATATTGCCAACGGCTTCTAGCAACGGAAGTCACGCTTTCGATTCGTGATGGTACGATCAACCCAACTAAGCGTGTCGAGGAAATCCGGGCGTTCATTTTAGGATGGGCCAGACAACGCAGCCTCACTTATGCTTGTTAATTTACATTGATGCCCTACACACTCATCACCGCGAACCGGAATTATTCAAGCTGGAGCCTGCGCCCCTGGATTTTGATGAGGGCGCTCGGGATCGGCTTTGAAGACCGGATCGAGCCATTTACCAAGCCCGATAATTACGAAGACTTCCGCGCCTTTTCACCCACCGGCCAAGTGCCTGTGCTGATCGATGACGATCGCACCGTTTGGGATTCGATGGGGATCACGCTTTATCTTGCCGATCGCCATAAGTCGGTTTGGCCGAGCCATATCGATGCGCGCGCTTGGGCAATGTGCGCGGCGGCTGAAATGCATTCGGGATTTGGGGCGCTGCGTAATGATTGCACGATGAATGTCGGCGTGCGTGTGCGGCCAAAGCCGATGTCGGCGGCGCTGCACGCCAATGTCACCCGGATTGCCGCGCTTTGGGATGAAGGGCTGAGCCGGTTTGGCGGGCCGTGGCTTGCAGGCGACGCGTTCAGCGCAGTTGACGCGTTTTTCGCGCCCGTCGCCTACCGCGTCCGCAGCTACGGGCTTGATGTCGGCGCGGAGGGCAGTGCGTGGGTAGACCATTTGCTGGCCCACCCCGCAATGCACGAATGGGAGGCACAGGCGCTCGCCGAAACTTGGCGCGAAGCGAGCCACGAAGCCGATCTGGCAGCATGTGGCGACATCATCGCCGACTACCGCACAGCCGCCACTTGATCAGTAAACGCGTGCCTTTGGTTTGATGTAGCTCACTTCGTCGGTGAGCGTATATTCGTGAACTGCGCGGCTATCGAGCGTCACTGCGCCGCCTGCCCCGCCCCAGCCTTCGAACCAACTGATGCTGTGCTTCATCCAGTTTGCATCGTCGCGGTTGGGATAATCCTCATGCGCATGGGCGCCGCGTGATTCCTTGCGGTTCGCCGCCGATTCGATCGTGCATATGGCCTGGCCCATCAGATTATCAAGCTCAAGCGTTTCGATAAGATCGGTGTTCCAGATCAGACTGCGATCTGTGACCGAGACATCTTCGAGCCGCTTGTTGACCTTGGCCATCATCTGGCGGCCTTCTTCGAGCAATGCTGTATCGCGGAACACCGCGCAGTGCTTTTGCATCATTTGCTGCATTTCAAGCCGGATCTTGGCGGTGGGCGACCCGCCGTTGGCGTTGCGAAACTTATCAACGCGCGCGAGCGCAAGATCAGCCGAATCAGCAGGCAGCGGCTTGTGCGCACTATTGGGCGTAAGGTTCGCCTTGAGGTGCAGACCCGTCGCGCGGCCAAACACCACGAGATCGATCAGCGAATTTGATCCGAGCCGGTTCGCCCCGTGGACTGACACGCACGCCGCTTCGCCAACCGCATACAGCCCAGCGACAATCGCATCATCGTCGCCGTCATGCTTGGTAACAACCTGACCATGATAATTGCAGGGGATGCCGCCCATATTATAGTGAACCGTCGGGGTTACCGGCAGCGGCTGGCGCGTCAGATCGACCCCGGCAAAAATCTTGCCACTTTCGGTGATACCCGGCAGCCGCTCGGCGAGTATCTTTGGATCGATATGATCGAGGTGGAGATAGATGTGATCCTTGTTCGGGCCAACCCCGCGTCCGTCACGCATTTCAAGCGCCATCGAACGTGACACGACATCGCGCGACGCCAAATCCTTCGCCGACGGCGCGTAACGCTCCATGAAACGTTCGCCTTCGCTGTTGGTCAGGTAACCGCCTTCGCCGCGCGCGCCTTCGGTGATCAGCACGCCCGCGCCGTAAATGCCCGTCGGGTGGAACTGGACAAATTCCATATCCTGAAGCGGAAGGCCCGCGCGCAGCACCATGCCGCCGCCGTCACCCGTGCAGGTATGCGCCGATGTGGCCGAATAATAAGCGCGACCATAGCCGCCCGTTGCCAGCACAACCGCGTGACTGCGGAAACGGTGGATGCTGCCATCCTCCATGCACAGCGCAATCACGCCCCGGCACACACCATTTTCCATAATCAGATCAAGCGCAAAATATTCGATGTAGAAATCGGCGTCATATTTGAGGCTTTGCTGATACAGCGCGTGGAGCATCGCGTGGCCGGTGCGGTCGGCGGCGGCGGCTGTACGCTGCACCGGCGGGCCTTCACCCATGTTCTGCATATGCCCGCCAAACGGGCGCTGGTAGATCGTACCATCGGCATTGCGCGAAAACGGCACGCCGGCATGTTCAAGCTCATAGACGGCGGCAGGCGCTTCGCGCACCATATATTCGATTGCATCCTGATCGCCGAGCCAGTCGCTGCCCTTGACCGTATCAAACATGTGCCATGTCCAGTGATCGGGCGAATTATTGCCAAGGCTTGCCGCGATACCGCCTTGTGCGGCAACGGTGTGGCTGCGCGTCGGAAACACTTTGGTGATGCACGCGGTTTTCAAACCGGCCTCCGCACTGCCCATGGTCGCGCGCAACCCAGAGCCGCCTGCACCGACGACGACAGTATCATAGCTGTGATCGATAATCTTGTAGCTGGCAGACATCAGGCGGGTGCCCCTGTAAATGCAATTTTGAAAATGGCGTAAAGTGCAGCACCACCCATCGCGAAGGTCCAGACATAGAGGATGCCGAGCGCGACGACGCGCATCCCGCCGTGGACATAATCCTCAATCACAACCTGGAGGCCAAGCCGAAAATGCCAGAAGGTGTTGATCACAATCAGCGCCATCGGGATCGCCGCAAATGGCGACGCCAGCCACGCAATCACAACAGCGTGCTCAAGCGAGGGCAAGCGCAGCAGCGATATGATCAGCCACAGGATCAACATCAGATTGCCGACTGCGGTAATCCGCTGCGTCCACCAATGCCCTGATCCGTGCCGCGCAGAGCCAAGCCCGCGCACTTGGCCCAATCGGGTTCCACTCCCCATGATCAAAGCCCCTGTTGCATGATGATCAGCCAGACAAGGCCGTTGAGCAGGACGGGCGCGACCATCGTCGCCCATGCCCAGCTGCGATTTAACTTGAGTTCGAACCCCGCGCCAACGTCCATCACGAAGTGGCGGATGCCTGCAAGCATGTGGAAGAAAAATACGTAAGTCAGCCCGACAAACACGACATAGCCAAGCCAGCTTTTCGCCCAGCTCATGAAATAGGCATAGCTATCTGCGCCATTTGCCGCCGCATTGAGCCACCAGACAAACATCATCACACCGACCGTGGCAAGGCCAACCCCCATCACGCGGTTCAGAATTGAAACGACCATGTGGATGCCCGGTTTCCAGATGCCCAGATGCGGTGAAAGCGGCCGTGCGGGATTGCGCGCCATTGAAATACCTCTTCAGAATATACAGAACATAAACGCTTGACTGACCACGCCAGCCACAAGCCCGCGTGACGCTGATAACCAAGGGCTCGTCTAATCCCCGATTTGGCAATGGTCTAGCGCCTTTTGCGTCGGCGCGCTAAGCGATCGGGCATGACCATCAATATCCTTGTCACTGGCGCATCGCGCGGGATCGGTGCCGCGATCGTAAACCGCTTCAAAAGCGAAAATGTGAACCTGTATGCGGCAAGCAGCGCGCAGGCCGATTTTACCGATTCCGAAGCGCCCGCGCGGCTGTGGCAGGCTGCAACCGCAGCACTGCGCGGCACGATCGACGTCCTCATCAACAATGCAGGCGTGTTCGAAGCCAATCGCATCACTGCGACCGACAGCGAATGGTCGGCCAACTGGGCGCGGACGATGCAGATCAACCTCACGGCCTCAACCGAGCTGTGTCGCTTCGCGGTTTTGCAGTGGCAGACCGAACAACGTGGCGGCCGGATCGTCAACATCGCCAGCCGCGCCGCGCACCGCGGCGATTCGCCCGATCACTGGCATTATGCCGCGTCAAAGGCGGGCATGGTCGGCGTCACAAAAACGATCGCACGCGCCTATGCCCGTCAATCAATCTACGCCTTTGCAATCTGCCCCGGCTTCACGATGACCGGGATGGCCGAGGATTATGTCGCCAGTCGCGGCGGCGACAAACTGCTTGCTGATATTCCGCTCGGCCGCGTTGCAATGCCCGACGAAGTTGCCGAAATGGCGGCATTTTGCGCACTCAAGGCGCCGCCTTCAATGACCGGCGCCGTGCTCGATGTGAATGGAGCAAGCTATGTACG
>JAYVVW010000004.1:0-21157 GCA_043786595.1 Sphingomonadales bacterium
GGACACAATACTAATTACGCCCCGGCCCCGCCCAGGATTCTGTCTCCCTATCCACAGCAATGCCGCCAGCCCTCAAGAGGCCAAAGCCTATTGGTCAAAGAAATCGACAGCGCCGGTATCAAGATCATAAATTCCCCCAACAACCATCACTTTTCCGGCCTTGATGGGATCGCCGATGATCGGGTCAGAATGATTGCGGAGCTTGTTCACCACACGCCGCACATTCGCGCGGATCGAAGCATCAAGCAGGTTTTCTCCCTCTTTGAGCGACGCACGGGCAGAGAGCACCGCAGGCAAAATCGGTTCGACCATTGCCGAGAGTGCGGCTGGCAGTTGCAGATTGTCGTTCACGACCGCGGTTGCGGCAGCAACCGCGCCGCAACGATCATGCCCCATAACGACAATCAGCGGCACCCCGAGTTCGGCAACGGCGTAGGCCAATGAGCCGAAGCCGGCGTGATCGACATAATTGCCCGCCGTTCGCACGATGAAAAGTTCACCAAGCCCCGCACCGAACAAATGTTCGGGCCCGACGCGCGAATCGGCACAACCGACAAGCGCGGCAAATGGCCCCTGACCCTGAGCAAGCGCCAGCCTGCGTTTTGTCGAAATATCCGATGAAGGCCTTTCATCACGGACAAACCGGCCATTGCCTTCGCGCAGTCGTGCAAGCGCCTGTTGCGGCGCGAGGCTCGTTCGACCCGGCCCCTTGAGGTCAGAAGCGACAGCGATCCCGCTCGAAGCCATTGCGGCGACTGCCACCCCGGCCGTTCCCAATAACGCAAGATCGCGGCGTGATAGTTTTGTCATTTTTCTCTCCCATTTAACGACCTGGAGCGACTGCCAGACAATCGTGAAAATGGCAAATTCGAGGCAACTCCGCGACCCTGAAATTTCCCGCATTCTGAAACCCTGGCGTCGCCCGGTGCTTGACTTGGCCTGTCCTGCGCAGCGTCGGAGGGGGCTTGGCTAGTTTTTGGATTCATTGATGCGCCAAACAAGCGAAGCCAAGCCCGCATCAAGTGCGGGGCGACGGTGAGACAGTGGCCCGAATTCGGAAAATCCCGAGGGTACAAAACACGCATATTCTCCAAAAGCTGGACACCTCAATCAACCTCGACTTCGTCGCCCCGAGCGAAGCGTGGCAATCCAGTCGTCACGTGTTTCCGTTACTTTCTGGATTGCCGCAGTCGCTTCGCTCCTTCGCAATGACGGTTAATGGAGGCACCCAGCTTCAAATGCATAAAACTCTCCTCAAAAACAGGTTCAGCCGCAGAAGCGGCGGGTGCTGAACGGTCAGCGGCGGCGATATCAAGATCCCTTTCGGGAGCGGTGTGGCCAAAGGGTGAAAGACGACTTGCGAATCGGGCGCAACTTTCGACTGTGATGAGATTTAGCGAAACAGCGTGACGCTGTCAAGCCTGAATTTCAGATGCGTGCAATCCGCGCATCAGCCGTCGTTCCGCCCATCCTCACGCCCTGTCAAAAAATCAGCTCCTCTAGCCGGTGTGGAGCGACGACCAGCATCGCGCCGTTTTCGCGACGGACGATCCCGCTGCGTTCGAGCGCGCTGATCGTGCGTGATACGGTTTCGCGCGTTGTCTGCACATGGAGTGCGAACGCGGTGATGACGGGCGCGGGGCGGATCGTCATCGCGTCGGATGCGCGCGCCTGACGGAGCAGTTCGGCATGGATGCGCCCCGCCGCGGTCAGCGTCGCGCCCTCGACAAGCCGCCGCGTGGTCTGCGTCAGCCGTGCGATCAGCGCGCGTGTGACGCTGGTGGCAACACAGCCATAGCTTTCCATCAATATGACGAAATTGGCCGATGCAAAGTGCCCTGCGTCGACCGCAGACACCGCCGCGACTTCGCCAGCGCTCGTTGGCAAAGTGACGCCCGCTGCCTCGCCAAACAGATCGCCGGGGGCGAATTCATGGACGAGAATATGGTGCCCGCCCGGCCCGTAAGCAAGCTCTTGCGCCGCGCCGCTCAGGATCATCCACGCGCCGTGATCGCCGTCTCCGGCATGCGCGATGATCGCGCGCGCGGCGAAGTGGCGTTCGCCCGCCTGCTTGGCGATCGCGCGCGCAGTGGCAACGTCACAGCCAAAGCTGGTGCCGATTATGCCCAGATATTGCTCGCTCACCGCTCCGCTCACGTTGTTGCCCCCACGCGCCTCAGCGGTGATAGTGTGCCATCGCCGATACGCTGGCAATTGAAAACTGAACGCAATTAACTCACACTTGGCCGCCAAAATAGGTTAAGCGCCGCGCGCATGACTGTTCGCCCCACCAACCGGCCCGATCGCCGCACCTTCGCCATCATTTCGCATCCCGACGCCGGGAAAACCACGCTGACCGAAAAGCTGCTGCTGTTCGGCGGCGCGATCCATGCAGCGGGTGAGGTCAAGGCACGCGGTGTCAATCGCCGTGCCCGGTCTGACTGGATGAAGATCGAGCAGCAGCGCGGTATTTCGGTCACGTCTTCGGTGATGACATTCGACCGTGACGGGCTGACCTTCAACCTGCTCGATACGCCGGGGCATGAGGATTTCTCCGAAGATACCTACCGCACGCTCACCGCAGTCGACAGCGCGGTGATGGTGATCGACGCCGCGCGCGGGATCGAGGCACAGACGCGCAAGCTGTTTGAAGTATGCCGCCTGCGCGCGGTGCCGATCATCACCTTCATCAACAAGGTTGACCGCGAAGGACGCGACGGCTTTGCACTGCTTGACGAAGTTGCCGATCAGCTCCAGCTAGACGTCTGCCCGATGAACTGGCCGGTGGGAACGGGTGGGCAGTTTGAAGGGATTTACAGCCTTGAAGACAACCGCCTGATGCGGCCAGCGCCTGGCAATGTCCGCAATTACGAGGGCGATTCGACGCCGATCAGTGGGCTATCCGACCCCAGGCTCAATACGATGCTGACACCCGACGGCCTTGCAAAGCTGCGCGAAGAGGCCGAATTGGCGCAGGCGGGCTATGCTGATTTTGATGCCGAGGCATACCGCGCGGGCGATCTGACGCCGGTGTATTTCGGCTCCGCGCTCAAGGATTTTGGCGTTGAGGAATTGATCAGCGCGCTTGCCCGTTTCGCGCCAAGCCCAAGGTCGCAGCCCGCCGATCCCGCACCCGTGTCACCCGATGACAAGGCGGTAACGGGCTTCATCTTCAAGGTTCAGGCCAATATGAACCCGATGCACCGGGACCGCATCGCGTTCATGCGGCTGTGTTCGGGCAAATTCAAACGCGGGATGAAGCTCAATCAGGTCGGCACGGGAAAATCGATCGCGGTGCACAGCCCGATCCTGTTTTTCGCGCGCGATCGCGAACTCGCCGAGGAAGCCTATCCGGGTGACATCATTGGCATCCCCAACCACGGCACACTGCGCGTTGGTGATACGCTGACCGATGGGCCCGACATTTCGATCACGGGCCTGCCCAATTTCGCGCCCGAAATCTTGCGCCGCATCGTCCTCAAAGACCCGACCAAAACCAAGCAACTGCGCAAGGCGCTCGACGATCTCGCCGAAGAGGGGGTGACGCAGGTGTTTCATCCGCAAATCGGCGCGCAGCAGATCGTCGGTGTCGTCGGCCAGCTTCAGCTTGAAGTGCTGATCTCACGGCTTGAGGCTGAATATAAGGTCGATGCAGCACTTGAGCCATCGCCGTGGGATACCGCGCGCTGGATTTCAGGCAGCCCCGCCGATATCAAGGCGTTTACCGAAAACCATCGCAGTGCGCTGGCCAGCGACCGCGACGGCGCGCCGGTATTCATGGCCAAGGACAGTTGGGATCTCAACTACGTCACCGGCCGCAACGCCGCGATTCGCTTTTCCGCGACCAAGGAACGCTGATGGCCGAAAGCCGTTTCGAACGTCACCGCCAACCCTGGACGAGCGAAGAAATCCAGAAACTGCACTTGCTTGCCAAAAAGGGCATGCCGCTCAAACAAATGGCAAAGGCTATGACGCGCAGCGAAGAGTCGATCAAAGACCGCGCAAAGGTCGATGGGTTAAAAATCGCCAAGTTGCGGTAGGTTTTGGGTCAGTTTCCTGATACCCGAGGCCCCATGACACAGACAGCAATATGGAGCCTTGTGATCCACGGCGGTGCCGGCCAGATCATGCGTGATCGCATTACCCCCGATCAGGATCGCACAATCCGGGCGGCACTTGCGCACGCGCTTGAACAGGGTTCAGCGGTGCTGAAGAGCGGCGGTTCGGCGCTCGACGCGGTTGAGGCTGCGGTGCGTGTGCTTGAGGACGATCCCCATTTTAACGCGGGGCGCGGTGCTGTCTTAACCTACGAAGGTCACAACGAGCTTGACGCCGCGATTATGGACGGCACCACGCGCGCGGCAGGCGCTGTTGCGGGCGCGACATGTACGCGCAGCCCCGTCGGGCTTGCGCGCGCCGTGATGGATCATAGCCCGCATGTGATGCTCTCAGGCGCTGGCGCGGATCAATTTTCGCTTGAGCAGGGGCTTGAGCAGGCCGAGGCGTCATGGTTTGCAACCGATCAGCGCCGCGCCGATCTTGAAGAACTCAAAGCCGCAGGCACGGACGCCTATGATGTTGATCTCAAATACGGAACCGTCGGTGCAGTGGCGGTCGATATGCGCGGGCATGTCGCCGCCGCGACGTCAACGGGCGGGATCACGGGCAAACGATGGGGGCGGATCGGCGATTCGCCGCTGATCGGGGCAGGCACCTATGCCGATGACCGCGCTTGCGCGGTTTCAGCGACCGGGGCCGGTGAGTTTTTCATCCGCGAAGGCGTCGCGCATCAGATTTGCGCGCGCGTTCGCCTGGCCGGTGACGAAGTGCAATCGGCAGCCGATACGGTGATGGCGGCGGTCAAGTCGCTTGGCGGAAACGGCGGCGTCATCGTTGTTGCGCCAGACGGCACGGGTTGCTGGAGCTTCACCACGCCCGGCATGTTTCGCGGGCGCGTCACTGCACACAGCGCAGCCAAAGTCGCGATGTACGGCGATGAATAGACTGCTGCTCTGGCTGGCGCTGGTCTGTGCAGCGCTTCCCGCGCCTGCGCTTGCGTGGTGGGATTTCGGGCACAAGACGATCGCAACGATCGCCTATGACAGTGTCACGCCGCAAACGCGCCGCGAGATTACCGCATTGCTGCGCCACCAGCGCAGCGTCGAAACGCCGACGTGCCCGCTCAAAACAATTCAAGACGCAAGCTACTGGCCCGATTGCATCAAGACGCTCGGCGCGCGTTTCGACTATGCGTTTTCGTGGCATTATCAAGATGTCGACATCTGCAAGCCGTTCGATCTGAACGTGCCGTGCAAAGATGGCAACTGTGTTTCAAAACAGATTGACCGTGCGGTGCTGCTGATCAAGGATCATCAAGTGCCGCCGCGCGAACGATTGATGGCGCTGGCGTTCCTGACGCATTTTGTTGGCGATCTCCACATGCCGCTCCACGCCGGTGACCGCAGCGATCGTGGCGGCAATGATGTCAAGGCGGCTTACGGGATCGTCGCCGGGCGGATTAACCTGCACATGCTGTGGGACGGCTATCTGGCCGAACGTGCGATCACGACCCCGGCTGCCGGGCCGCACGGGATCGCAGCGAGCGCGTCGCCTGCGCAGCGCGTCGCGATTGCCACGGGGACGACGCAGGATTGGAGCGAGGAAAGCTGGCTCGTTGCACGCGATAGCGCTTATGCGTCCGCGTTGGGCGGGGATCCGTGCGGGCCGGTGCCAGCGCGCGCGGCAATCGACGATGCCAAAATCGAAACGCTCATTCCCGTTGCGCGGTTGCAAATCCTGCGCGGAGGATTGCGGCTCGCGCGTCTGCTTGACGAGGCATTAAGTACGAAGCCTTAATGCGCGCGGTGAGTTGAGTTGCACCGCTTGTCCCGAGCGAAGTCGAGGGACGTGCTACGCGTAAAAGTGTCTCGACTTCCGGTCTTGACCGGAAGTTTATCCTGAGCGCCTGCAAGGCAGTCGAAGGGCTCGACACGAACGGAGGCGATTCGACTTAAAACCATAATGATTTAGCGCGTTTCGAATTTTGCCAGTCCCGAGCCGAGCCGGTTGACGCCAATCTTGAGCGGCTCATGGCTCCAATCGGCGACAAAGAACGAACTACGGCCTGCGCCCGGCGCGATGCTCGCATCATTGTCGGCGATGACCAATCCAGCCGAGGGGTGATTGCGCGCTTCGGCTGCCACCGCGATGAATGCCGAGTGGTTTTCCTTATCCTTGCCCTGCACAAATACGTTGCGCGTGATGCTGCCCACCGCGCCTGATGGCAGATCGATCATGTAATTGGTGCCATGCCCTTGCGTATCATCAAAGCTTGAATCGCTGATTGCGATGCGGCCCGAATTGCTTTTGACATAATGGCCGCCAGTGCCCTTTTCAAAACGGCTTCGCGTGATGGTAAGGCTGCCATAATCGCCGACATAGATTGAATGCGCGCAAGCAAGCCCGCGATCACATCGGCCCAGTCCTGAGAATGTCGAG
Source organism: Sphingomonadales bacterium (assembly GCA_043786595.1). GTDB lineage: Bacteria > Pseudomonadota > Alphaproteobacteria > Sphingomonadales > Sphingomonadaceae > Aquisediminimonas. Next base: position 6,499 of record JAYVVW010000004.1, read on the forward strand.
CGATCGATGGTGATATTTGAAACCGGATCAGCGGCGGTCAAAATGCCCTCTTCGCTGTTGCGAAACATCGCGTTGCTGACAGTCAAATCACCCTTTTCAAGCCGGATGCCTGCGCCATTGCCATCGGGCACGCGCATATTTTCAAAGATCAGCCCTTCAACGCGCGCTGAAATGCCGCGCAGCACGAGCGCGGCCTTTGCTTCACAGATTGTGCCGTTAAAGATCGCCTTACCTGCGACGGCTGCCTTGAAAGTGATGTTGCCTCCCGATTGCACCGCACAGTCATTATAAGTGCCAGGCGCGATGACGATCGTTGCATCACCGTCTCCGACTGCGCGCACGGCATCATCGAGCCGGAAAAAGCCGCGCCCGGTTTCGGCGATCACAAACGGCGCGTCGCTCGCCGCCTGCGCCTGAGTTGCAGCCAGCAAAAGCATTATCGTCGCGCGTTTGATCATCACCATGTCCCTCAGCAGATTTGATTGGCATTATGCACGCGATTTGAACCGATCACCATGTGAATTGAGCGTTAACTGGTAAGGCGCTAGAGCATAACTATGTTCGATGATCGCTTTGGTTCGTTTCGCGGCGCTGTCCGCCTGCTTCTGGCATATGGGCAAGTCGCGCTTGGCCGCGCGTCGATCTTGCGCGCGCAGGATGTGCGGCGGATCGTGTTTGTCTGCCACGGCAATATCTGCCGCAGTGCGTTTGCCGATGTTGTCGCGGCGAAACACGGTTTGCGCGTCACGTCGTTCGGACTGTCAACGAGCGCTGACAAGCCCGCGCACCCCCCTGCCGCAGATGCCGCGTTGCGGTTAGGGTATGACCTCTTAGCGCACCGCACGACGCGCGTTGAGGATTATGTGGCGGAGCCCGGCGATCTGCTGTTGGCAATGGAGGTGCGCCAATTGCGCCGCCTGTCACACAACGCGCGGCTAAAGTCTGTCCCCCGATCGTTGCTCGGGCTTTGGGCTCGTCCGCGCTTTCCGCACCTTCACGACCCTTATGAATTGAGCGACGGCTATATGCTGCGCTGCCTTGAGCGGATCGCGCACGCAATTCCAGCGCTCGTCACCGCATTTCCCGGCGCACGGATTTCCTGATCACATTGGCGATGTCTGAGAAAAACGGCTTGGGATCGCGCCAGCTAAAGACATAGTAGCGCATGTTGGGGTCGAAAAACCCCGCGATCCAGCTGAGAAGCGCCTCGCCGCGCCGCTGTTGCGATGGCCCGTTCACGCCGCGCATGATGTGGATCAGCCGCCGCGTTTCAGGGATCATGTAGCGCGCACGCCGGATGACTGCGGGTTCGGGCGCAGCATCGCTTTGGCCAAGCACCGCGCGCCGGTAATGCTCCCACGCGAAATGTGCGCCGTTGTGGTAAGCAAGCGGCTGACTGCCCCAGAAGCGGCCGTTTATTTCCATCAGCCAGTAACGACCCGTCGCCGCGTCGTAGCGATATTCGACCATCGCCGGCCCTTCCCACCCGATCGCGGCGAGCAGCGCCTCCGATTTTGCCTGTTGCGCCATATGGGCATTGAGCGGTTCGGCGGCACATAGCGTCGAAATTCCACCCTCGGGCGGCCATTCGTGGAGGCGGCGATGCGTAAAGCGCAAAGTGGCGCGGCCATTTTGCATGTGAAACATCTGACCAAGCCCGATGCCGGGGCAAAAGCTTTGCACCAGCGGAAAGCTGCCAACATGCTGATAGCGGTTGAGCATCGCGACAAGCTGATGCGGCGCTTCGATATATTCGGCTTTGAGCAGCGCAATGTTCAGCGCCGCAAGACGCGCGACGATCGCGGGCGGATCTGCCCATTTGGCGATCACTGGGAATTCGAGCTTCATTATTCTCGTAGCAAAATTCTCACCGGTAACAGGTTGCCAGCTCTGCGGAACATCGATCCCGATAAGTGCCGCACGCGCAAGCGTTTCGGATTTGTCGAGGACAATTGCCAATGGCCCCGCGCGCGGCGTCAGGAGTGCGCAGCCGTCCAATACTGGCGCGATTGCCGACACGGCGACCAGATCATCTTCGGACACCGCAAACAGCGCCTTGGCGCCCGTTGACGCGATAAGCTCGCGCAGTTGTGCCGTCAGGGCGCCAGGCGTGCGCCGCGTCACGCTTTTGCAATAGCGCGATTGGCCGCCAATCGGCGTTGCTGTCCGCCCGACGCCGTGGACGCGAACGCCGCGCGCGCCAAGCTCTCTGACAATCGTCAATCCTATCGGCGTATCGACGCCGAGAATGATTACGGGAGGCAGGTCAGTCATACCGGGCGCAATTGCCGCTCATACCGCCATGTTGCAAGCGCCTGTTCGGCGATACGACGATAAGTGCGCCAGCGATTTGGCCCTAGCCGCTGTTCTGGTTCGCGCGTGGCCGCAACATCGAGGCCGATAAAGCCTGATGATTGGAGCAGCGGGTTTGCCGCAATCGCACGGCACATGCTTTCAAACCGCGCGATAACGCTGCGGTTTGGACGTCGACGATCGCGCGACAGCATTTCAAAGCTATGCGTCACGATCGTGAATGCCTGATGGTTGTTTTCCGCCGCATGATTGAGCGCCGCGCGCATTTCGTTTGCCGACAGTGCGCAGACTTGCGCAGGACGGACGCGGCGTTCGCGGTCGTTGATCCCGCTGACCGGCACCTCAACGACATCAGACGTCAAAAATGGTGCGATGCAATCGGGGTCAGCCGAAATTTGGCACGTGCTGCCAAGGAACGGCGCGTTGACGCTGCTATCCCAAGTCAGACCCAGTGCAGCGATCGCACGCAAGCTATCGTCATTGGCGCCGTAATTGCCTGCCCGGAATGCAACGGGTCGCGGCGCTCCGGCCGCCACGAGCAGATCAATCGCGCAGCTGAGCAACGTCACCTGATCATCATAGCTAAAATCGGCGAGGTTTTGCCCCCTCGCCGCGCCAACGGGTGATGCTGCCCCTGCCCATTTAAGCCATTCGGTATGGATATGAAGCTGAACTTCATGCCCCGCGCCAAGGATTTGATCGCAGGTCGATTTCAACCAGTCAGAACCGTAAATCAGGCATGGCAGCGGATCGACGAAAAAAACACCCTTGATGCCGTGCTGCGTCATCACGCGCGCCTGCCAACCAACGCCGTATTCGCCCCCCGCGCACCGCCCCAGAATCGAACTTTCGAAATTCCCACGCAAAGAAATGCCGCGTTGATGGAGAAGTGCCGACAATTCGGTGTCGATGGTTACGAGCACTTTGGTCATCGCAAGACTAATCCCTGTCTGTTGAAATCGATCGATCTGCCAAGTGATGCGGAGATAGGTTTGGCGTCTAAGCGGCTGTGAAGCGGATCGGAAGACGTTTGAGCCCGCCGACAAAGGTCGATTCAACACGCGCGGGCTCACCAGCCAATTCGATCGACCCCAGGCGCGGCAAAAGTTCCTCCATCAGGATTCGCATTTCCATCCGCGCAAGATGCTGCCCGATGCAGACATGCCCGCCAAATCCAAACGCGACTTGACTATTGGGGGTGCGATCAGGATTGAAAACGAACGGATCATCAAACACCGCCTCATCGCGGTTCGCACTGGTATAGCAGAGCATCAACCAATCATTTTTGGCGATCATTTGCCCCGCAATCTCGGTATCCTCGGTCGCGGTGCGCAGGAAGTGCTGTACCGGCGTTGTCCAGCGGATCGCCTCTTCGATCAGCCCCGCCATATCGGCCGTGCCGTCACGGTAGCGCGCGAACAATGCGGGGTTTTTGGCAAGCTCCATGATCGCGCCACTTGTCGAGGCCGACGTCGTATCATGGCCGGCCGTTGCTACGATCATGTAGTAGCCATTGGCTTCACGGTCGGCGATCGGCACGCCGTTGACAACGCCATTGGCAATCACCGTCGCAAGATCGTCCCTAGGGTTCTTGCGCCGGTCGGCGGTGATTGCGCTGAAATAGTTTTCAAAATCGGCAACCACGAATTGCAGCATCTCGATCGCCTGTTCGGGGCTGACAATTTCGCTCTGCGTACGGTTGATTTCGGGGTCGGTCGGTCCAAATAATTGCTGCGTCAGCATCAGCATTCGCGGCTCGTCCTCTGCGGGAACGCCGAGGATGTTCATGATAACATGAAGCGGATAACCTGCGGCGACATCCTTGGCAAAATCACATTCGCCAATACCGTTTTCACCCGTCAGGGCGAGCATCTTATCAACGGTATCGCGGGCAATCTCGCGGATCCGGCCTTCAATCGTTTTGAGATTTTTCGGCATGAACCAGCTCTGCGTCAGCAACCGGTATTTCATATGATCGGGCGCATCCATCTGGACAAGCGAGCGGATCAGATGCCCATCATGATTGGGCGTGATCGCCGCAAGCAGCGCCTCTCCGTCGCGGTCAACGAGTGTTGGCGATCGCACGGCGTTTGCAAAGCGCGCATTGTTGCGGCTGATCTCAAGAATATCGGCATGGCGCGTGACCGCCCAGAACGGCGTATATTTCTCATTTTCAGCCATAGCGAGTGGCATGTTTGCGCGTGCCCAGCTGAAATTGCGGTGTAGTTGATCCCACTGCCCATACGCTTTGGGATCAACCAGCGAAGCCGCAATTTCGGCCGGAAGTTTAGGCGCCACAGGTTCAGCGCCCCTTGAAAAGACCGCCGAGCAGCCCGCGCAACAATTGTCTTCCAACCGAGTTCGCCACTTGCCGCCCAACCGACGATGCCACCGAGCGCGCAGCCGTCTGCATCATTTTGTCAGCCATCGATGGCTTGGCATCGATTCTGGCCTGACGCACGGCTTCACGGTCGGCCAGCGCCTGCTGCTGTGCAGCCGCCTTCGCGGTTTGCGCATCATATTTGGCCTGCGTTGCGACCGCTTTTGCGGCTTCGGTTTCGGCCTTGGCTTCCGCCGCTGCGGCAGCCGCCTCATTGGCTTTTCCGCTGAGAATTTCTTCAGCCGAGTGGCGATCGATCAGCGCGTCATATTTCGATCCGACCGCATCGGTCTGGATCATGATCGCGCGTTCCTGCGGCGTCAGTGGCCCCACGCGCGACGACGGTGCCTTGATCAGCGTCCGTTCAACGGGAGACGGCGAACCATCAGCCTGAAGCAGCGACACCAGTGCCTCGCCCACTTTGAGTTCGGTGATCGCAGTTTCGACATTGACGCCGGGGTTGGCACGGAAGGTTTGCGCGGCTGATTTCACCGCCTGCTGATCGCGCGGCGTGAAGGCGCGCAGCGCATGTTGCACGCGGTTGCTCAATTGCGCCGCGACGGTATCGGGGATGTCTATCGGGTTCTGCGTGATGAAATAGACGCCAACGCCCTTTGAACGGATCAGCCGGACAACCTGTTCAATCTTTTCGAGCAGCGCCTTGGGCGCATCGTTGAACAGCAGATGCGCCTCATCGAAGAAAAAGCACATTTTTGGTTGTTCGGGATCGCCGATTTCGGGAAGCGTTTCAAACAGTTCGGAAAGCATCCACAGAAGAAATGTTGAATAGAGCTTCGGGCTTGCCATCAGCCTGTCTGCGGCGAGGATGTTGATAATCCCCCGCCCGCTCTCATCGCAGACCATGAAATCGTCAAGATCAAGTGCGGGCTCACCAAAGAAATGATCGCCGCCCTGGCTGCGCAACTGGAGCAGCGAACGCTGGATTGTGCCAACGCTCTGTTTGCTGACGTTGCCGTAGGTGATCGTTAATTCGTCGGCGCGTTCGGCACAACTGACGAGCATCGCCTGAAGATCATCGAGATCAAGCAGCAGCAGGCCATCCTTATCCGCGACATGGAACGCGATTGTCAGCACGCCTTCCTGAACCTCGTTCAAATCCATCAACCGCGCCAGCAGCAGCGGCCCCATTTCGGACACGGTGGTGCGGATCGGATGACCCTGTTCACCGAACAAGTCCCAAAATTGAACCGGATTGTCGCAGTAAGTCCAATCGGTCTGGCCGATTTCGGCAGCGCGCGCCGCAAAGACTTCATGTGTCCTCGACGTCGGCGAACCCGCCATCGCCATGCCCGAAAGATCGCCTTTCACGTCGGCGACGAAACTTGGCACGCCGATTTTTGAAAAGCCTTCGACGATACCTTGGAGGGTGACGGTTTTGCCGGTGCCCGTTGCACCTGCAATCAAACCGTGACGGTTGGCCCGTTTGAGATTTAGAATTTGCGGCGTGCCGCCACCAACACCAATGAATAAGCCTTCGTTCGCCATGATACGCTATCCCCAAAATTATCCTCAAGCAGCGGTCTAGCAAATAAATAGCCGCGCGCGAAGATGCCAAAACAAAAACGGGCGCACCGTTCGGCGCGCCCGTCGATATGTTCAAGCTTGGCCCGTCAGCCTTGGCGCAACCTAATCGCGATATAGCGTGCGGGGCCACTTCCACGCTGAATGAACAGCAAGACATTTTCACGACCAGCCGTTTTTGCCGCAGCCGCAGCCGCCGCAATATCGGCCTGCGTACTGGCGGGTTTATAATTGACCGAAAGGATCACATCGCCGCGTTGCAAACCTTTTGCAGCCGCATCGCTTGACGGATCAACCGCGCCGACAACCAGCCCCTTCACATCGGCGCCAAGCCCCAATTGACGAGAGATTTGCGCAGTGAGCGGCTGGACGGCCAACCCAAGCGATTCGCGCGTGGCCGCAGCGTTTGACTTATCATCATTCTTCTCAAACGGCGTTTCGGGGGCACCGCCGCCAAGCGTCGCAAGCGATTCTTCAGATGGCCGTTCGCCAAGCACCGCTGTCACCGTTTGCCGCGCACCGCCGCGCAGCAATTCGATTGGCACGCGCGATCCGATTGGCAGATTACCAACGATGAACGAAAGCGTTTGATCAGGCGTGATTTCGCGGTTGTTGACTTTGACGATCACGTCACCCTGACGAACGCCCGCTTTCGAGGCCGCCTCACCGGGTTCAACGCGTGAGACAAGTTCACCAACATTCTTGGGCAAACCAAGCGAATCGGCGATCCCGGCATCAAGAGGCTGGATGCCAATGCCCAGATAGCCGCGCTTTACCTTAGCGCCGCCGCGTAGCGTCTGAATGATCGGGAACGCTTCTTCGGCTGGAATGGCAAAACCAATCCCGACATTGCCGCCGGTTGGCGAAAAAATCAGTGTGTTAATGCCGATCACATTGCCACTCATGTCAAACATCGGTCCGCCCGAATTGCCGCGATTGATCGATGCATCGGTCTGGATATAACGGTCTGCGACCCCGCCCTGTCCTGTCACACGGTGAAGTGCTGAGACGATCCCAGCGGTGACTGTGCCGCCAAGTCCGAATGGATTGCCGATTGCGACAACCCAATCTCCAACCCGCGTGCGCGTCGAGTCGCCAAACTTGACGAACGGCAAATTCTTGGCTTCGATCTTGAGCACTGCAAGATCGGATGCGGCATCACGCCCGACCAGCCGTGCTTTATATTCGGTGCGGTCGGGCAGAATGACCGTAATCGAGCTCACTTCGGCATTTGATCCCGGTTCGCCCGAAATCACATGGTTGTTGGTAACGACATAGCCATCGTCAGAAATGATGAAGCCAGATCCGAGTGACTGACCTTCGCGCGTAACGGGTTTGCCGCCACCCGGCGCGTTCTCGCCGCCAAACAGATCGCCAAACGGTGTGCCCGCAAACGGATTATTGTTGCTCACCTGAACCCGCTGCGTCGTTGAGATATTGACAACTGCAGGCTGCAACCGCGCGGCAAGATCGGCAAAACTCATCGGCGCGCCCGCGCGCGGGGCGGCGACGGCAGCGATCGTGCCGGGCTCATTCTGCGCAGTTTGGGCGGTTCCAGGCGATTGTAGCGCGAGCGTTGCAGCTGTACCGCCAAGGAGCAGGGCCGCAGTGAAAGCATAAGCGTAACGCACGTTCAATTCTCCAGCTTGATGGGCAACGCGCCCTGTTATTCGTTCATCTCAATGAAATGCTTTGGCTTAACGAAGTTTGAACGTCTTGCTATTTTCCCCCGCGAAACTGGCGCAGATAATCATTGCTCGGCGACAGGATAACGTTTGTCGATCCGTTGGTTTTGGTGCCAAATGTCTGGCGATAAGACTGCATCGCACGGTAGAAATCGTAGAAATCAGCGTCTTTGCCAAATGCTGCGGCATAAATCTGCGCCGCATTTGCATCGGCTTCGGCGCGGATCACCGTCGCTTGGCGAAAGCCATCGGCTTCGATCGTCAACGCTTCCTGATTGCGCGCGCTTTTCATACGTTCAAACGCACTTTCGAGCGGCGTTCCGGCAGGCAAATCAGCGCGCTTGATCCGAACATCGACGATCTGAGCGCCGTACTGCGACGCCGCGCGGTTTAGCCCGTCACGGATATTCTCCATCACCTTGTCGCGTTCGGGGCTGAGAAGATCAGAAAACTGGCGCTTGCCCAGTTCGTTACGCAACTGCGATCCAAGGATCGGGCGTAGCGCGTTCGCGACATTTTCGCTGGTCCGCGCAGATTTGTACATGCGCAACGGATTGGTGATGCGGAAGCGCGCATAGGCATCGACATTCAGCCGCAGCTGATCGGTTGAAAGGACTTGCTGCGGCTCCATATCGATATCGAGAATGCGCTTGTCGATCCAGATCACATCTTCGAAAAACGGGATTTTGGCAATCAGGCCCGCGCCCGTGCTGCCAAGCATTTCCTTGGGATGATAGGCGTTGATGATCCGGTGAGGCTTTGACAGCCGCACAACAATCCCCTGCTTCGTCTCAGGAACAATCGACAACGTATTGGCGAACAAAATCAGCGCGACGAGCGCGATCACTGCCCAGCCCAAGGGATTGCGCGAAATACGTTCAACAAATGTCGGGTTGTCGTAGCTCATTTCGATGGCTCCACGGTCACGCGGGGGCCACCCGGAGCCAAAGGTAGGAAAGGGGCGATCGAACTTGGTTCGACGATCGTCTTGTTGGTGTTTGAAAGGACCGCTTCCATCGTGTCATAATACATCCGCTTGCGGAACACGTCGGGCGAAAGCTTGTATTGCGCATACACTTTGTCGAACGACGTTGCCTCGCCCTGCGCGCGCGCGATCACCTGCTGCGCGTAGAGATTGGCGTTGTTGATGTTGCCCTGCTTTTCCTGCTGCTTGACGGTCACGAGGTTAAACGCTTCAACCACTTCGGCCGGCGGAAGCGCGTGCTTGATCGCGACACCGCGGATCGTGACGCCCGAACTGTAACTGTTGAGCAATTGCTGCATCCGCGTGCCGACGCGCGATTCAATTGCGCCGCGACCTGGCCCGAACGCATCGGTGAGCGTCACTTGGCTGATCACTTCGCGCATCGCGCTTTCCGCGACCTCCTTGATCGTCTCGTCAGGGTTGGCGAGTTCGAACAGATAATTCTCAGGATTGCTTTTGTCCCACCGCACTGAATAGGCGAGATCGATGATGTTTTGATCGCGCGTCAAGATAAAATTAGCGCCGTCGCCTTCGGGAATATTGGTCGTGTTGATCGCGCGCACATCAACTTTTTCAACGCGGTCAATCGGCGCGGGCAACGTGAAACCGATACCAGGCTGCAACCGCCCGTTATATTTTCCAAACCGCGTCACAACGCCCTCCTGCTGCGCTTCGATCCGGTGAAAACTGGTCAGGACAATCCACAGAAGCACGAATGCGAGAATGCCGAAGCGAATATATTTGCTGTTGTTCCCACCCGAAAAATTACCGCCGCCAAACTGTTCGCGCAGCTTGCGCGACAATTCATCAACCGCCGAATTACCGCGCGGGCCGCGTGGCTTGCCACCGGGGGGCAGGCTCCAAGGATTGCGTGGGCCACCACCATTGCCGCCGCCTCCGCCGTTTCCGCCGCCTGAACCGCCACTCCCCTTGCCGCCGCCCCACGGGCCACCTTCGTTAAAAAGTGCGCCTGCGCGCGCGACCCAGCCATTTTTTATATCCATGACAAGCGATATAGGATGGTCTTTACGCGAAAAACAGTGGCACTGCACAAATCTCTGCGTAAAGCAGCGCGATGACCAATATTGAAACGCTTTCCGCAGCGCTTGAGCGCGTCGACGATCCCCGCGGCAAGGGCGGGTTGATCAGTGCAAAACGGATCAGCGCACCGCGCCTGAGCGAAGGCAGGGTCAGCATTATCCTTGATGTAACGGGGCTTTCGGGACCTGAACGCGACGCGCTTGACCGGGCCGTACACGCAGCGATCGAGAATTTGCCGGGGGTCACCGACATTCGCATCGCGATGACATCCGAAAAAGTCGGGCGTCGCCTGATTGCGGTCGGCAGTGGCAAAGGTGGCGTCGGCAAATCGACCGTATCGGCAAATCTTGCGGTTGCGCTCGTCAGGCTTGGCCGCAAAGTCGGATTGATCGACGCCGACATTTACGGCCCCTCGCAACCGCGCCTGATGGACAGCGAAGGCGCGCGCCCAACCGCAAAAGACAAGCAGCTTGAACCCATCGCCACGCGGTTTGGCGTGCCTATGCTGTCGATGGGACACCTCGTCAAACCCGGCCAAGCGGTCGCGTGGCGCGGCCCGATGGCGGGCAATGCACTTGGCCAGTTGATTGATGCCGACTGGGGTGACTGCGATATCATTATCGTCGATCTGCCGCCGGGTACGGGCGACGTCCAACTGTCGATGATGAGCAAGCAGAAGCCTGCGGGTGCGATCATCGTGTCGACCCCGCAAGATTTGGCGCTGATTGATGCAGCGCGCGCGATCGATCTGTTCAATCAATCGACCGTGCCGATCATCGGCATGATCGAAAATATGGCAGGCTATGTTTGCCCAAAATGCGGCGAAATATCCGAACCGTTCGGACACGGCGGCGCTGAAGCGGCAGCAGCTGAGATGGGCAATGCGTTTCTGGGGCGCATTCCGCTCGACATGGCGATCCGCATCGCATCCGATGAAGGCAACCCGCCCGCCGCTGGCGAAGGCCCGATTGCAGCAAGCTTCACCGCGATTGCGCAGCGCGTGATCCGCTGGCTCGACAATCAGGGTGCGCGCTAACCCGCCAGAAGCTGCCGCGCCTGTCCGGCGATCTGTGCGAGCATTGCGGTTGACGGTGCCGTCGCGGCTTGAGCGCGCTTGGTCAGATCACGGAACCGTGCCACTTGCGTTTTATGGACGCTGAGCCACGCCTGTGCCGCAGCCTCAGGCGCGGCGCCCCCGATCCGCGCGAGGAAATCAAGCCGCATTGTCTGAAAATCGCGCGCAAGGCCAGCGGCGAGCAACCGCTCCCACGGGTCGCTTGGTGTCAGGCGCATTGCCGCACCCTGCGCCCAATCAAGCCCCAGTTCCGCGCCGACCTGCGTGAAACCCCGCGCCAGCGCCAGTTCATCGACGGCGATCCGGCGCGCAACTGACGCCACGCCGATCGTTCCGTCAAGCTTGGCCAGCATTACCAGCGGCGCGGCAAGCGTTTTGGATACCCCGGCATCAGCAAGCCGCTTGGCAAAGCCTTCGGTGTGAATCCGCGTTTCGGCGAGCAACAGCTTGTCAAGTTCGCCCGACAGCCGCTTCAACCCGGGTGCCAACGCCGCGATGACAGCCGACGGCTTTGCGCCCGCCCAACCATTGCGGAGGAGATCGGCCATCTGCACGCGCAGTTCGATCGCAAACTGTTCAAATAGCATCAACCGTGCATCTTCGCCGATTGGCGCTGTCTCAATGCTCTTCCACACCGCAGCAGCACTGTGAAGTACCTCTATCGCGGCGAACGCGAGACCAACCTGACCAAGCGAAACACCCTCTTCCTCGGCGAGTTCAAACGGGTGAATCAACCCCATCCGGTTGACAATGCGATTGGCAAGCTTGGTTGCGATGATCTGATCGCGCAACTGATGCGTCGCAATCGCGGGTGCATGTCCTTTACGCATCGCTGCGGGAAATGCCGCTGCAAGTTCGCTGTCAAGCACCGCATCGTCGCGCGTATCAACATGCTCGATCGCATCCTGCAGCGTCAGTTTTGCCGTGGCAAGCAGCACTGCCAGTTCAGGACGCGTAAGCCCCTGCCCGTTCTGCGCACGGCGGATCAACTCATCGTTCGCCGCAAGCCCCTCAACCATGCGGTCGAGCCGACCCTGCGTTTCAAAGGTTTCGATCATCCGCGTCAGCAGTGGAAGCGCCGCGCCGCCGCCGCGTTCGGCAATCGAAAGTGCCAACGTCTGGAGCCGATTATCCTCAAGCACGAGATGCGCAACATCGTCGGCCATTTTGACCAGCAACGCATTGCGCTTGGGCTGTGAGAGGCTGCCACTTGCAACGTCAGTGCTGAGCGCGATCTTGATATTGACCTCATTATCCGAACAGTCAACGCCCGCCGAATTATCGATGAAGTCAGTATTGATCCGGCCACCCCGCAGACCAAAGGCGATACGCGCCGCCTGTGTCACACCAAGATTTGCGCCCTCACCAATCACCTTGGCACGCACGTCATCGGCGTTGACGCGGATCGCATCATTGGCGCGGTCACCGACGTCGCCGTTGCTTTCGCCGCGCGCTTTGACATAGGTGCCGATGCCGCCAAACCAGATCAGATCGGCAGGGCTTTTCAGGATCGCGCTGATCAGCGCCCCCGGCTCGATCGCAGCGTCAGTCACACCAAGAAAGTCGCGCATCTGCTTTGAAAGCGCAACGGATTTAAGGCTACGCGGAAATACCCCGCCGCCTTTAGAGATCAAAGATTTATCATAATCGTCCCAGCTTGATCGCGGCAGAGCAAACATCCGCGCGCGCTCATCCCAGCTTTTTGCCGGATCGGGATCGGGATCAAAAAAGATGTGACGGTGATCAAATGCCGCGATGAGCTTGAGCGATTTGGATAGCAGCATCCCGTTGCCAAAAACGTCACCCGACATATCGCCGCAACCAACAACGCGAACATCATCGCTTTGTACGTCAATGCCAGCTTCGGCAAAGTGACGCTGCACCGATAACCAAGCGCCTTTGGCGGTGATGCCCATGGCCTTATGATCGTAGCCAACCGATCCTCCGCTGGCGAACGCATCGCCAAGCCAAAAGCCGCGTTCGATCGCGATGCCATTTGCAACGTCGGAGAAAGTTGCGGTGCCCTTATCGGCGGCAACAACGAAATAAGGGTCGTCGCCGTCGTGAACAACAATCCCGGCTGGGTGAACCGTTTTGCCGTCAACGATATTGTCGGTCACCGATAGCAGAGTGCGGATGAAAATGCGGTAGCATTCGGTGCCTTCGGCTAACCAGGCTTCGCGGTTCGACGGATCGGGCAATGCTTTGGGGTAGAAGCCGCCCTTTGCGCCGGTCGGGACGATGACAGCGTTTTTAACGCGCTGTGCCTTCATGAGGCCGAGAATTTCAGTGCGGAAATCATCACGACGATCTGACCAGCGCAGGCCACCGCGTGCGACCGGCCCTGCGCGCAAATGGATTCCTTCGACACGCGGACTGTAAACAAAAATTTCACGCCACGGTTTTGGCGCGGGCAGCCCCGGCACCAGCGCGCTATCAAGCTTGAATGCAATCGCCTCCTGTGCGGCGGGAGCAAAGGCGTTGGTCCGCAGTGTCGCCTTCACAACCGCGCGGTAGAGCCGCAAAATACGATCGTCATCGATACCTTTGACGCCCGCAAGTCCGTCATTGATCGTAGCCTCGGCCGCCTCGGCCGTCTTTGCGCCCGGCTTGCGCTGTGCAGGATCGTGAAGCGCACCAAATAATGCGATCGTCGCATGCGCCACCGACGGCGCTGCGCGTAACGCATCAACAACCGTCGTAAGTCCGTAAGTCAGCCCAGTTTGCCGCAAATAGCGAAAGAGCGCGCGAAACAAAGTGACCGACGGCAGATCAAGCCCAAGCTCAACGATCAATTGATTGAAACTGTCATTTTCGGCGACGCCTTCAAGCACGCGTGCCAGCGCATGGCGCACGACATCGGGCTTTGCGACGATGCCCGCTGCTTCGCCAACCCCCGGCGATTCGATGACAAATTTCTGAATATGGCCAAGCGCGCCGCCGTCAACAGGCGTCGAAAGTTCTTCGATCACACGAAAACCGAAATTCTCAAGCGACGGCACCGCGTCTGACAAAGCGATCGCCGCGAGGCTGTAAAGCTTCATCCGCAGTGTTTCGGGTGAATCGCCTTCGTTGCGGTAAAAGCGAACGCCGCGACTTGTGTCATCGGCGAGCCGGTGGAGTTCGACGATATCGCGTGCCGCTTCATCAGGGCCAGCCCCATTGCGGTATCCCGGCGGAAATGCAGCCGCATAGCGAAGCGCGAGCCGCGCCGCCTGTCCGCGATCGCCAAGCGCAGCCAAGCTCGCCTCAACCGCAGGTGCCCATCCGCGCACCATAGATTCGATCTTTTGATTAAGCGGCGCGGTGTCGGGCACCGATCCGCCAACGCGCAGATCAAGCGTGTAACGCAGCAGCGCCACTTCGCCGTCCCCCAGTTCGATCGACCAACTGAGAAGCCGCGCCGAAGCCGCAGACGTCAGCATGTCACCAATTGCGACGCGGCGCGCGGTGGTCAGTTCGTCTCGTGGCAGCCAGACGAACGCAAACAGGTGGCGGTCGAGCGGGGCGCTTACCATTTCAAGTTGCGGACGCGGGCGATCCGCAATCGACATCGCGGTCAACGTCAAGGTCTCAAGCGCTTTGGTATCAATGCTGATGAGTATGTCGCGCGGCATCCGGGCAAAGGCGTGGCCCAA
>JAYVVW010000005.1:0-5388 GCA_043786595.1 Sphingomonadales bacterium
GCCGCAGCACCAGGCGGCGCAATCGCAGCGATGGCGGGATCGCCGCGCGCCGCAGCTTCAGCGGCTGCGCCCGCCGTATCGGGATAGGCAATTGGCTGAATCCGGCGTTCGCGCAGCCAGTGGCGGCATTGGCCAAGCGCCTGCGGATGGCTGATCGCATCGCGGACGTCGCCGAGCACCCCCGTGCCCATCAAGGCGTAGCGGATCGGCAGGAAATGCTCGCCGGTGATCATCAATCCTGATTCGGGCAGCAGAAAATGGATATCGGCGACGCGACCGTGGAGCGAATTTTCAATCGGGATCATCGCGCACCCCGCGACGCCGCTTTCAACGGCTTCGATCGCGTCTTCAAAACTGAAGCAGGGCAGCGGCAGGCCGTCAGGGATCGCCTGATCGACCGCAATGTGTGAATTGGCACCCGGTGCACCTTGAAACGCCACCGCACGCTCTGGCGCGGCGCGCGCAGCATCCCACATGGCTTTGACGAGCGGACGGGCGGGAGCGGGATAATTTTCCATAATCGACGCGGCGCATAGCCCGCAAGCCGCAAAGCCGCAACCGCGCGCTTGCGAAGCGGCAATGCCCGCGATAAAGCGACCGCGAAACTCTCAGATTTACCGGGGCCAAGGATTTTAGGGCATGGAAGACAAGTCGAACATTATTGCTGGCTGGACATTATTTGCCGGTATCATTGCCCTGGGCTCAACGATCCTGACCGGCGAGTATTTTCATGCCGAAACACCTGAGAAGGGCGGATTTGAAGTCGCGGATGCAGCCCCCGAAGGCGGCGCAGCGATTGCCGCAAAGCCAATTAACTTTGCCGCCGGTGATCCCGCCAAGGGCGCAGAAATTTTCAAGAAATGCACATCCTGCCATACGATCACACAGGGCGGCGCGAATGGCATTGGTCCCAATCTTTACGGCGTAGTTGGCAAAAAGCACGGCCATGTCGCCGGATTTGCCTATTCGGCGGGCTTGCTTGCAAAACCCGGCACCTGGGATTTCGCTGCGCTTGACGAGTGGTTGAAAAACCCGAAAAAATATGTCGAGGGCACAAAAATGAGCTTTGCGGGGCTTTCGAAATCCGAAGACCGGGCTGACGTGATCGTGTATCTCAATGCGCAGGGGTCAAATCTGCCGATTCCGCCAGCGCCAGTCGAAGGTGCCGCCCCGGCTCCAGCGCCAGAAGCGGGCGCAAAGCCCGCCGAAGCAGCCAAAACCGCAGCGCCTGCGACGAAGGGCTAGGCCCGTTTTCACCTAGATTGAATCTGACCATTTCGGGATCGTCATTCCCGCGAATGCGGGAATCCATAAACTCTGAGGTTCGGAGCATATGGATTCCCGCATTCGCGGGAATGACGGCAAATGCAAGGTGGTTTAACTTAAAGCACTCACAACCAATCAGGGGACTTCGTAAAATCCCCTGATAATCGCCCACGCTTCCTCAGCGGTTTCGACAAACTGCATCAGTTCAAGATCGCCCGGCGAAATCACGCCTTCTTCAACGAGCGCTGAGAAATTGACGACGCGTTCCCAGAATGACCGGCCAAACAGGATCACCGGAATCGGCTTGATCTTGCCCGTCTGGATCAGCGTCAGCAGTTCGAACATTTCATCGAATGTGCCAAATCCGCCAGGAAACACCGCCACGGCGCGCGCGCGGAGCAGAAAATGCATCTTGCGCAGCGCGAAATAGTGAAATTGAAAGCTCAGCCGCGGCGTCACATAACGATTGGGCGCTTGTTCATGGGGAAGCACGATGTTGAGCCCGATTGATTCGGCCCCGACGTCAGCCGCACCGCGATTAGCCGCCTCCATGATCGAAGGCCCCCCACCCGAGCACACGACAAACTGGCGCGTGCCATCTTCATCGGCGGGAAGCTGGCTGACGATCTGCGCGAGTTTGCGCGCTTCACCGTAATAGCGCGATTTCGCTTCAAGCCGCTTTGCAATTTCAGCGTCAGGATTGTCTGATGCAACACCCGTTTCGGGAATCCGCGCCGATCCGTACATCACGATCGTCGATCCGATCATCGCTTCATCAAGCAAAAGTTCGGGTTTGAGCAGTTCAAGCTGAAACCGCACCGGGCGCAAATCTTCGCGCAACAGAAACTGATCGTCCTGAAACGCCAGCTTGTAGGCGGAGTTTTCGGTTTGCGGGGTTGAGATCGCCGTTTTGGCGCGGGCGGCATCTTGTGACGCGGGCGCGAACACGCGTTCGGGGAGTTGCTGATGTGTCATTGGCGCACGCCTAGCGACAAAATGGCTTCCCGCCCATATCGAAATGCAGGTGATCGAAATGTGCGGCGTTGTATTCGGGGCTAAGAACCGTGACGAAGCGCTTGCACGCCGACGCGCGGATGCTACGAAGGAACGCGCGCGCGTCGTCTGCGCCGTTCCAGCCATCGCGGATGCTGATGCGGCGACCATCGGCCAGAATGAACGCGCCCACATCGACGGCATTGCCCGTCGCATGTTGTGATAACCCGCTACCGCTACCGCCGATGATGTTGCGACACGCATAAGCGCCCATCGATTCGATCCGCACGACCGCGCTGCCGAGAATCTCGCGTGCGGCTGGTTGCAGCGCACCCTGCACCCACAACGACAGCGCGCGCGCGAGCGAACACTGGATCGCGCGAATATTGCTGATCGGAATCCCGACATTGGTGAGCTGGAGCGTTGACGACAATGTACAGCCGGGCGCAGCACTTTGATCAGGCACCAGCGTATAGCGCACCGGCAGGCGTTTGAGTTCGGCAAAACACTGGCTCTGGTTGACCTGTGATTGTGGCGAAATGCGCGGAGCGGGCATTCGACCGCGCGGTGGCCCGACGCACGAACACAGCGCAACGCACAACAGGACTTTCACCATCGGTCTCAACATGATTGGATCATGCACCATCATGGTTAACCAAATCCTTATGACGCCGCGAAGGTCAACCGATCTTCGCTTGACTTCGGCGCGCTGCGCTTTAGGGGCGGCGCCGGGCCACGCGGTCCCAACGCCGCGCTGCTCTCTGCAAGGAGACGCTAACATGACTGTTCCGTTACCCGCGCGCAAACCCGCGCGTCCGTTCTTTTCCTCTGGCCCCTGCGCAAAGCCGCCGGGCTGGGATGCTGCCAAACTCCAAACCGAGTGCCTTGGCCGGTCGCACCGTTCCAAGATCGGCAAAACGCGGCTTCAGCTTGCGATCGATTTGATCCGCGATGTGCTGCAAGTGCCCGACACGCACCGCATCGGCATCGTTCCGGGGTCTGATACGGGCGCGTTCGAAATGGCGATGTGGACGATGATGGGCGCACGCCCCGTGACGATGATGGCGTGGGAAAGCTTTGGCGAAGGCTGGGTGACCGATGCGGTCAAGCAGTTGAAGCTCGACGCGCAAATCATCACCGCAGCCTACGGCGCAATCCCCGACCTCTCGGCGGTTGATTTCTCGCGCGATGTCGCCTTCACCTGGAACGGCACAACATCGGGTGTGCGCGTTCCGGGCGGTGACTGGATCAGCGATGCGCGCGAAGGGCTGACCTTTAACGACGCAACCTCGGCGGTGTTTGCTTATGACATGCCGTGGGACAAGCTTGATGTGACCACGTTTAGCTGGCAGAAGGTGCTTGGCGGCGAAGGCGCGCACGGCGTGCTGATCCTCGGGCCGCGCGCTGTCGAACGGCTTGAAAGCTACACCCCCGCTTGGCCGCTTCCCAAGGTTTTCCGCCTTGTATCGAAAGGCAAGCTTGCCGAAGGCGTGTTCAAGGGCGAAACGATCAACACACCGTCAATGCTCGCGGTCGAAGACGTCATCTTCGCGCTTGAATGGGCACAGAGCGTTGGTGGCCTCACTGGGCTTCAGGCGCGTTCGGATGCAAATGCCGCAGCGCTTGGCAAAATTGTTGCTGAGCGTGCGTGGCTTGGTCATCTTGCCACTGATCCGGCAACGCGCTCAAAAACATCGGTGTGCCTTACTGTCGAAGGCGCTGACGAAGCGGTGATCAAGGCGTTCGCCGCACTGCTCGAAGCCGAACATGCGGCGTATGACATTGCAGGATACCGCGATGCACCGGCGGGCCTGCGCATCTGGTGCGGCGCGACCGTCGATACCGCCGACATCGAAGCGCTTGGCCCGTGGCTCGATTGGGCCTGGGCGACGCTGAAAGCCTGAACGCGCGCTTTAGTTCCCGCTCCCCTTGAGGGGAGAGGGTTAGGGAGAGGGAGCTGTCCCTCCAATTCACATTCAAGGGCCGGTATAGAGACATTCCCCTCTCCCCGGCCCTCTCCCCTCAAGGGGAGAGGGAGATTAAAATGACCAAACCAAAAGTTCTCATTTCGGATACAATGGACCCCAAGGCCGCCGAGATATTCCGCGAACGCGGCTGCGATGTTGATGTCATCACAGGCAAGACGCCCGACGAACTCGCGGCGATGATCGGTGCGTATGATGGTCTCGCGATTCGCTCATCGACCAAAGTGACCCAAGCGATTATCGACGCTGCGACGAACCTCAAGGTGATCGGCCGCGCCGGCATCGGTGTTGACAATATCGACATTGCTGCGGCGTCGGCAAAGGGCATTGTCGTGATGAACACGCCGTTTGGCAATTCGATCACGACCGCCGAACATGCCATCGCGCTGATGTTTGCGCTCGCGCGGCAACTCCCCGAAGCCGACGCATCGACTCAGGCGGGCAAGTGGGAAAAGAACCGCTTCATGGGTGTTGAGTTAACCGGCAAGACGCTTGGCCTGATCGGCGCGGGGAACATCGGATCGATCGTCGCCAGCCGTGCGTTGGGGCTGAAAATGAAAGTCGCGGCGTATGATCCGTTCCTGACCGCTGACCGTGCGATTGAAATGGGTGTCGAGAAAGTCACGCTTGATGAACTGCTCGCCAAGGCCGATTTCATCACGCTTCACACGCCGCTCACCGATCAAACGCGTAATATCTTGAGCCGCGAGAATATCGCCAAGGCGAAGAAGGGCGTTCGCATCATCAACTGCGCGCGCGGCGGTCTGATCGACGAAGCCGCACTCAAGGATGCGCTCGATAGCGGCCAGGTTGGCGGCGCAGCGCTTGATGTGTTTGTCACCGAACCGGCCAAGGAATCGCCACTGTTCGGCACACCAAACTTCATTTCGACGCCGCATCTCGGCGCGTCGACCGATGAAGCGCAGGTCAATGTTGCGATCCAGGTTGCCGAGCAGCTTGCCGATTATCTCGTCAGCGGCGGCGTGACCAACGCGCTCAACATGCCCTCGCTATCGGCAGAGGAAGCGCCCAAATTGCGTCCCTATATGACGCTAGCCGAACGGCTCGGTTCGCTGGTTGGCCAGCTGGCGCATGACAACCTGACCAAGATTTCGATCGAGGTCGAAGGGGCGGCGGCACAGCT
>JAYVVW010000006.1:0-14137 GCA_043786595.1 Sphingomonadales bacterium
TAAACCGCTGCGCCATTCGCAACGTCGGACCAAGCGTCGTGCGCCAGTCCAGTCCGCCGAGGCAACAAGCTGGAAACTGACATTTCCGTGCACGCGCGCCGAAGCGCAAGCGTTGCAAGATCAAAACGAAGCGCTGGCGATGCTTGATCCGCCGCCTGCGCTGATCACGCACGAACCCGACGAGCGCAAGACCGACACATGGGAAATGAACGCCTATTTCGAAAGCCGCCCCGACACCGCGAGCATCGCACTGATCCAGTCACTGATCCCAAGCGCACGTAGCGCAACACCGCTGCTTGAAGCGCTTGCCGATGAGGATTGGGTAACGATCAGCCAGGCCGGACTCGAACCCGTTCACGCCGGGCGTTTCTTCGTTCAAACGTCAACGAGCACCGCGCGCGCTCCGGCCGGCACGCGGCGCTTCATCATCGATGCCAGCCGGGCATTTGGCACCGGCGGTCACGCGACGACGGCAGGCTGCCTTGCGATGTTAGATCGGTGCAAATCGCGCGGGCTGCGGTTCGATCATATCGCCGATATTGGAACAGGTACGGGGTTGCTCGGCTTTGCGGCGAACCATCTGTGGCCGCGCGCCTATGTCAGCGTGTCCGACATTGATCCGGTCAGCGTTGATGTTGCCGCCGATAACGCATTGATCAACGGGGTGACGCTTGGCCAACGCCCCGGCAGTGTCGCGCTCGTTGCGGCAAGCGGCACCGATCACGAACTCATTCAGCGCCGCGCGCCTTATGACCTCCTGATCGCGAACATACTCGCGGGGCCGTTGATTGAATTGGCACCGGCGTTTAGTTTGATCCTGGCCGATGGCGGCACGTTGATCCTCGCCG
Source organism: Sphingomonadales bacterium (assembly GCA_043786595.1). GTDB lineage: Bacteria > Pseudomonadota > Alphaproteobacteria > Sphingomonadales > Sphingomonadaceae > Aquisediminimonas. The sequence goes on from JAYVVW010000006.1 coordinate 849, forward strand.
GTCTACTCAATCCCCAAGTGGATGAAGTTGCGCGCGCGTACCGTGCTGTCGGGCTGCGGCTTGCCGAAGTGGCGGGCGACGGCGAATGGCCGTGCCTGCGGCTCGTCAAACGCCCGCAAACCGGCTGGCGTCGACCAATCCGCAGCAGCGGGCGGACGTCACAGCCGCCCGGCGATTTTGGCACGTGGTAATCAGATTGCCGCGCGCGACTGTGTGCCCCGCGTCAGGATGCTATCCGACGCCAACAGCGTGCCCGCTTCGATGTCAGGCATGTCGTTTAACTGCGCATAGAGCGGCGCGAAATCGGTGTTGACCGTTTCAGCGCGGAGCTGATCGAGACTGTTGATGACGAAATAATTCTGTTGATAATCGTCGATCCGGTACTCGGTGCGCATCACCCGCAGCAAATCAAATGCGATCCGGTGCGGGCTGGCATCTTCCAGCGCGAACAGGCTTTCGCCGTAGCTTGAAACAATCCCCGCGCCGTAAATACGCAAACCATCCGCCTCGGCAATCAGCCCAAACTCGACCGTGTACCAGTAAAGCCGCGCGAGCTTATGCAGCGCGCCAAATTCAAGACTGCGCAGTCCGCCGCGACCATAGGCCTGCATATAGTCGGCAAAGGCAGCGTCAGCGAGCATTGGAACATGGCCGAATACGTCGTGGAACACGTCGGGTTCTTGCAGATAATCAAGCTGATCAGCGCGGCGGATGAAATTGCCTGCGGGAAAGCGGCGGTTGGCAAGGTGATCGAAAAACACCGCGTCGGGCACCAGCCCCGGCACCGCGACGACCTGCCACCCAGTCGCTGCGATCAACGCCGCGTTGAGTTCGCGGTAATCGGGAATTCCCGGCTGTGACAGTTTGAGGACATCGATCCCGCGCAGAAATGCGCTTGCCGCGCGGCCCGGCAGCATCGCCTGTTGCCGCGCAAACAGAATATCCCAGACGCGGTGTTCATCGGCGCTAAACGCATCCCAATCCTGCGCGATCGTCCAATCGGGAGCAGCACCGCGCGGCGGCACCTCAAAAACATGATCAGCCATCGCCGGGAATTATCAATTCAAGGACATTGCGTCCACCGCGCTGTTCATAAGACACATCACGCGACCAATTGAGAACAAGCGCGATCCCCGTGCCCCCCCCGCGTTCGGGTGGCAGCCCGTCGGGCCGCTTGACAAGCCGAGGATCGAAAAAAACACCCGCATCACTCATGACGAGTTGCACATCGTCGCCGCGCTGTTCGATTGTGATGTCAATCGATTGGCCAGCAGGACAATGTCCAAATTCGACCAGGTTGGCGACAAGTTCCTCGACAATGATTGCCAGCTTTTCTTGCAAATCGGCGCAATGCCGAGACGTTTCGACAAACCCCTGAACCAGATCAAGTGCATGGCTCACGGTCTGCCAATCCGAAGGAAAGGACGCCGACACCGTTAATCCTGGGTTATTGTCAAACATGCAAAAGCCCTATACTTCAGTTGGTGTATAAAGGAACGGGTTATGCTCAAAGCAAGCGTTGCAACGATTCTCTTGACGGTGGGGTTAACGGGCCATTCTGGTGCCGCAGTGAGCGGTGACATTGGTCGCGTCAAGATCGCAAGCGGTCTTGCTGCGGTCGAACGCGGCGGAAAGCCTGTTGCCGCAACGCCGGGGCTCATTCTGCTTAAAGGCGATATCCTGACGACGGGCAAGAACGGGCGTATCGGCGTGACGTTCAATGATAATACGCGCTTTGCCGCCGGGCCAAATAGCCGGATCGCGATTACCGACTTCGCGTTCAACGACACGACCTATGAAGGCAAGTTCCTGACCCAGGTCGACCGCGGATCACTTGCGATCGTTTCGGGCCAGATCGCCAAATCACGCAAAGACGCGATGCGTGTCCGCACGCCAACCGCACTGCTCGGGGTGCGCGGCACGCGCTTCGTCGTTGAGGTCAAATAGCCAATGAGCAAACGCCCCCTTTATGCAGTGCTTCTCCTGATCGTGGCGGGCTGCGCCGGGACGGGCGTTTCGTTATTTCCGGGCGAAAAAAATGCCAAGGGGGAGTTTAACCCGACGGGCGCTGTTGCCGTGCTTGATCCTTTGACGGGTGAGGACGTTGCGGTGCTTGATCAGGCGAACAGCAAAAACGGCGTGAGAAAACGCCGCGTCTCGGTGAAGAACGTCACCGCCGCAGCGCTTGAAACAAAATATGGCGCTCTGCTGGCAGGATTGCCCGAACAGCCGCGCAAATTTGTCCTGTATTTCAAAGAGGGCACGTCTGAGCTTGTCGATTCAAGCCTGCTCCCCGAAATGTTTGCCGAAGTAAAACGCCGCCCCGGCGTTGATGTCCAGATTGTCGGCCATACTGACACAACGGGATCGACCGAACTCAATGATAATCTATCGGTCAAACGTGCCGATGAAATCAAAAACCTGCTCGCCGGGCTTGGACTAGACGGCGAAATCGTCCGCGCAACGGGCCGCGGTGAACGCGAACCCGCCAAGGAAACAGCCGATAATATCGCCGAAGCCGAGAACCGCCGCGTTGAGGTTATTGTGAAATAACGCAGCTTGCTTACGCGTGCCCCATGTAGCGGAAAAGCAATACCGTCAGATCATCGGTCGCTTCTTCGCCGCCTTCAAACGCGCGGACTTCGTTGAGCAGCGCGTTGCTTGCGCCGCTTAGCGCGCTGTTCACCTGCCAGTCGGTTAGCACTGCACTGAGCCGATCATGGCCGAAGAAATCGCCGCTCGGGCTCTGCGCTTCGGTGATCCCGTCGCTAACGATCACGATCGATTCACCGTAGGACAGCCAAATCACTTCGGCTTGATAAACAAAACCCGGCATCACAGCGAGCGGCGGGCCGCCATCGATTGCGATCAGCGAGACCGCGCCGGTGGTGCTGATGCGGTAAGGGTTTTCATGGCCGGCATTACAGAGCGAGAGCTGGCCACTGCGCGTATCGAGCAGGCCGAACAGCATCGTGACGAACATATCCTCGCTATTATCGCGCGCGATTTCATCGTTGAGCCGGGTGACTGCGGCACCGAGATCGCTGGCATCGCGCAGCAGCACGGACTTGGTCAGCGCTTTTGACAGCGCCATGAAAAGCGCTGCGGGAACGCCCTTTCCCGTCACATCGCCGATCAGAAAGCAGACGCGGTGCGCGTCAATCCGGATCGCATCATAAAAATCGCCGCCAATCGACCGCGCAGGCTCGATCAGCGCATCGACGTCAACCGACACATCAAATGCAGCAAGTGTCGCGCGCTGCGGCAGCATCCCAAGTTGGATGTCGCGCGCCGCCGAGAGTTCGCCTGCGGCCTGCGCCGATAGCAGTCGCTGTTCGAACAGATTGCGCCGCGCCTGTACAAATTGCAGCAACGTCAGCATCACCATCGCCGCCGCCCCGACGAGCAGTGCGCCGGCCGCGTCGATCAACAGGCCAAAACGGATGAACGCAAGCGCGCTGAGGCACAGAACGACCACAGGAATGGCAAAGGCAAGCAGCAGCGCGCGCCTCCCGCGAAACCGCGCGCCCATCAGCAGCACCAATCCGACGAGCAACGCCGCCACAATCGCTTCAACCCACACCGCCCAGACAGGACGGACGCGCAGGTTCTGGTGAAGGATTGCATCAACGGCACTCGCCTGCACGACGCTGCCATAGACCGCGCTGCCGAGCGGGGTCATGACCACATCGGCGGTGCCAGCGCCCGATAGTCCGATGATGACGATTTTATCGCGCAGCATTTCGGGCGCACGCGTGCCATCAAGCAGATCGGCGGCTGAAACTGTGGCGGCTATGGGCCACTGCCCCATTGGAATATGCGCCGTTCCGTCAATCGATACCGGCAGGTGGTTCGTGCCCAACCCGATGCTGCGCAACTGCCCCCGGACAACGCCAACCTCAACGGTCGAGGCATTTTGCGCGACCCGCACGAGTTCGAGCGCGAACCCCGGCATCGTCGCCCCGCGCGCGCGCGCGACCAACGGCACGCGGCGGATCACGCCGTCGCTGTCTGCCTCGCCGTTGATCAAGCCGTGGCCCAAAGCAACGTCATCAAGCACAGCTATATTGGCGAGCGTCTGGCCCCATGATGCCACGCCGCTGGGGAGTGCGGCACTGAACTGTGCCTCGATCGCCAGTGGTGGAGGGTCTTTGGGCGGAGGCGCATCAATGCCCGCGCGCGCCAACACGACCGGGCTTCGCGCGATCACATCGCCGAACACTGCGTCCATTGGTTGCAGCGCGCGGATCGCTTGCGCGGTTTGCAGCGGTAATTCAGGGTAGAGGCTCGCAAAGTTTTCAGGGCTGTTGCGGTCTGCTTCAGGAAACAGGATATCAAAGCCGATAACACGCGGTTTGGCGCGCGCGATCGTTTCGGTGAGCCTGGCCATCACATAGCGCGGCCACGGCCACGGCCCGATGCTGGCAATGCTGGCATCATCAATCCAGACGATCCGCACCGGCGTCTGCGCGAAATCCTGCGGTGCGGCGCGCTGCCACAGATCAAACAACGGGCGGCTGATCCGATCGTTGCCGATCGCCAGCAATACCGCGCCTGTGAGCAGCGCCGCGCTAACCGCGCCAAGTGGAATGCGCAGGCCGCGCCAACGCTCAGAGAATGATTGTAAGGCCATCATAAGCGCAAATCACGTCAAGCGGTGGTGCGCTTTCGCGGTTAAGTTCTTCATAGCGGATCGTTTCATCGTGCATCCGCTGGATATCGGCATCGCTATACGCGGGCTCATGGTGAAACAGCGCCAGTCGTTTTGCTGCGGCGGCGTGGCAGAGATCGACCGCGACCAGATTCGAGCTATGCCCCCAGTCTTCCTTCATCGTCACACTGTCGCCAAGCGAATACATCGTATCGGCAATCACGAGATCGGCGCCCGCAAAAAACGTCTCAAATTCATGTTCGCTCGCCATATTGCCAAGCGGATGTTCGCTGTCGGTCGAATAGACAACGCATTTTTCGCCGTGTTCAAACCGAAAGCCGTAGCTGTCGTGCGAATGATGCTGGCCGATTGTCGAGACCCGCACTCCGCCAACCTCATAACTCTGTCCTGCCTCCACCGTGACAAAGCTGAACTGCGCGCGCAGATATTCGAATGGCACCGGAAAGGAGATTGCCTCTTGCTGTCGGCGCAGCGCAATTTCGGCGTCCGGATGGCCGCTATAGATTGTCACGACCGATTCGGGATCGAAGCTTCCCACAAAGAAGGGAAACCCCATGATATGATCCCAGTGCATGTGCGACAGGAAGAAGTTATAATGCTTGGCGTGACCCGAGACGCAGCGCGCGGCGGCATCAAGCCCGAAATCGCGCAGTCCCGAGCCCATGTCACAGACCATGAAACTGCCATCGCCGCTATCAATTTCAACACAGCTTGTAGCGCCGCCATAGCTTGCTCGGGTGGCAAAATCGAGTTCATCGTCAATGAATGCGCGCGCGTGCGCCGTATCGGCAAAGCGCCGTCCGTTTGCTGCTACAAGCGCCTTGGCAATCTTTGCGCTGATCACATTTGCCGACGGGCTGACCGGCAACGATCCGCGCGTCCCCCAGAATTTCACGTCCATGCCAGCCCCCAAAGACTTCAGGCTACGCTCTCATCTACCCTGAAAATCTTGTCATACCGGCTGATTGCCAGTATTTCGCGCATACGGTCATTCGGGCGGGCGAGAACGAATGAGACATTCTGCACGTCGCTTTCGCGTTTGGCCAGCGTCAAAACGCGCAGGCCGCGCGAAGACATGTAATCGAGCTGCTCGAGATCAAGTATGAAGCTGAGCTTTGCCTGGCCAGCCTCGCCGATCGCGCCGAGCATATTGGCCAGAAACACCTCCCAGCTTTTCTCATCGACCCGCCCACGCGGTTCGCCGATAAGCGCTGTGCCTGTCCGGCGTGACGACCAGTCCATCCCATATCCCAACCCGAGTTTGGCCTATGCTAACAAACACACGACCCGATGGGAAACAGTAATGCACCGACGTTAAGAATTGATTGCGCGATACATTCGCGCAGCGCTCAGACGATCATGCCAAAGATGATGATGAACCCCGAAACAAAACTGATCGCGAAAAACACGGCGTCTGTCAGTGGCGCACGCGTAGCGACGTTGAATTCAGGTGGCGGAAGCATTTGACGGAATGGATGCCGCGCCGCTTCGTTCGTGAGGACCAATTTTCTATTTCTCATAATCGCAGGATTAAGAGAAATTAAACCAGATTGAACAGGTTAAAAAAAGGTTAACTTTTGCCTGTGCCAAACTGGCGCATTAACCCTTGCTCTTTCAGATACGCGATTCTGGCATTTTGCGGATGCGTTTGCGCAACATCCCCGGTGCCCAGCGCGCCATGAACGCGAGCCCTGTTGCGGTTTTGCCCACCGGAATGTGTAGTTTTTCGCCGTGAACGGCATCCCACACCGCCTGCGCGACCTGTTCGACGGGGGTAAATTCGAGCCCGGCATCCCTGACGCCGTCGCGCGCTGTCCGGTTCGTGCCCGAGGTCGTTATATCAAGCAGCGGCGTATCGATGAAGCCGGGCATGATCGTCCGCACCTTGATGCCAAGCGGCCCCCATTCGGCCTCAAGCCCTTCGGAAAGCCCGCGCACGGCAAATTTGGTCGCAGCATAAGTGACAAGCCCCGGCGCGCCGTAAATGCCCGCTGCCGAGCAGGTATTGACGAGGCACGAGCCCCGCGTCTTGGCAAGCCATGGCTGCGCGGCTTCGGCCCCGCGCACAACCCCCTTGAAATTGATATCGATCAGCAGATCATGGTCGCCCGGCGGCACATCGCCAAACGCGCCGCCGCGCGCAATGCCTGCATTGTTGAACATTATATCAAGCCGCCCGCCCGTGCCGCTGCAAAAACTGTTCAGCGCGCTCTGCCACTGCGCACCGTCACGCACGTCGAGCAAGTGAACCGAGCTTTGCCCCGCCGGTATCATCGCCGCCGTCTCGGCAAGCCCTGCCTCATTGATATCAGCGAGCCCGACCTGCCACCCTTTTTCCGCAAAGAAGGTTGCCGTCGCGCGGCCAATGCCCGATGCGGCGCCCGTAATGAAAATTGCCTTGCGATTGCTCATCGTCTCTCTCCCGTTCATGCGCAGCCTAGAGGCGTAAGGGGGGCAAAGACAAGTCGGCGGTTGTGCTGACCTCCAAAGTCGTCAAAAAGGGCCGCAAATATGGTGAGGGTTTGACTATGACAGACAAATGTCCGGTGCTGGTTACCGGCGGCGCAGGCTATATCGGCAGTCATGCGGTGCTGGCGCTGCGCGATGCAGGCTGGCCTGTGATCGTCATTGACAATCTCGTGACCGGGTTTGCCTGGGCCGTGCCGGGCGATGTACCGTTGGTTGAGGGCAATGTTGCTGACGGAGCACTTGTGGCCGAAACGATCAAGACGCACCAGATTGGCGCGATCATGCACTTTGCCGGATCGGTCGTCGTGCCTGAATCGGTGACCGATCCGCTTAAATATTACCGCAATAATACCGCCGCGAGCTGCAGCCTGATCGAAAGTGCGGTGACCGCAGGCGTGCGCCATTTCATTTTTTCTTCAACCGCCGCAACCTACGGCATCCCCGAAGTCAGCCCTGCGCGCGAAGACAGCGCAACGCGCCCGATCAATCCCTATGGCATGTCAAAGCTGATGACCGAAGCGATGCTTGCCGATGTTGCCGCCGCGCATAGTTTCAACTACGCCGCACTGCGCTATTTCAACGTCGCAGGCGCAGACCCGGCGGGTCGAACGGGCCAATCAACCGCCGGCGCAACGCATCTGATCAAGGTCGCGGTTGAAGCAGCGCTCGGCAAGCGCGCGTCGGTCGGCGTATTTGGCACCGACTTTGATACGCCCGACGGCACAGGGGTGCGCGACTATATCCATGTCAGCGACCTTGCCGATGCGCATGTCCTTGCGCTTCAAAAACTGATCGCTACGCCAGATGAAAGCCACATCATGAATGCGGGATATGGCAAAGGCTTTTCGGTGCTCGAAGTGCTCGACAGCGTTGACCGCATGACCAATAGTCGCATTGTCCGCAGCCTCGAACCGCGCCGTGCGGGGGATCCCGACATGTTGACCGCCGACAACAGCCGCATCCTTGCAACACTACCGTGGGTGCCCAAGCGCGCCAATCTCGATCAGATTGTCGCCGATGCACTTGCGTGGGAACGCACGCTGGCCGAGCGCGGCTGACGTGGGCACCGAGCTCGCCTTTATCGAACAACTGCGCCGCTTTGCGACGCACCCCGCCGCGCGCGGGCTAAGTGATGACGTCGCGGTGTTTGATATTGGCGGCACGCGGCTGGTGATCACGCATGATAGCCTGATCGAAGGCGTCCATTTCCTCGCGTCCGACCCGCCTGAAAGCGTTGCGTGGAAACTGCTGGCGGTCAATCTGTCCGATCTTGCGGCCAAGGGCGCGGCTCCGTCGGGTGCGATCATGGCTTATACGCTGCGCGGCGATGAAAGCTGGGACGCAGCCTTTGCCGACGGGCTAGGCGCCGCTCTTGCCCATTTCGGTGTCCCGCTGCTCGGCGGTGATACGGTGAGCGCACCGACACGGATGTTAGGTCTGACACTGTTTGGCGAGACGCGCGGGACGGTGCCACAGCGCAGCGGCGCACACGCAGGCGACGGCCTGTTTGTCACAGGAACGGTTGGTGATGCAGGCGTCGGGCTGACGCTCTGCAGCGGAGAGGGTGCCAGCCTCGCGCCATCACGCGATCACGCGGCCATTCTGCGCGCGGCGTATCAATACCCGCAGCCGCAGTGCGCAGCAGGCGCGATCCTTGCCCCCGTCGTCACGGCGATGATGGACGTTTCAGACGGGCTACTGATCGATGCCAGCCGGATGGCGGCCGCAAGCGGGCTGTGTGCCGAAATTGATCTTGATGCGGTTCCGCTGTCGCCTGCACTGCGCGCCGTGGCGGGTGACGACCGCGCCGCGCGCATCGCCGCTGCAACCGCTGGCGACGATTATCAACTGTTGTTCACCTCTGCATTGCCGCTGCCGCCGCTGCCCGTGCCCGTCACACGGATCGGGCGGATGGCGCGCGGCAAAGGACTGCTGCTGCGTGACCGCGACGGCGATGTACCCCTGCCACAATCGCTTGGCTGGCTTCACGGCTTGCCATGACGCGCAGACGCGCTCTATAGCCAGCCCAAGCTCGGGCCGTGGGGGGACATCCGCGGGCCGCGCGTTCAACCCCCGGGATAGGGAAACCCGCATGTCAATTATCGAAATTTCGATCCTGTGCGGCCTTGTGGCCGTAATATACGGGATATTTACCAGCCGCCAGGTGCTTAGTGCATCAGCGGGCACACCCAAGATGCAGGAAATTGCGGCTGCTATTCAGGAAGGTGCTGGCGCTTATCTCGGCCGCCAATACCGCACGATCGCCATCGTTGGTGTTGCTGTTGCGATCATCGTTTATTTCTTTCTCGGCGGACTATCGACGATCGGCTTTGTGCTGGGTTCGGTGCTTTCGGGTGCGACAGGTTTTATCGGGATGAACATCTCGGTGCGCGCCAACGTCCGCACCGCACAGGCGGCAAGCGTCGGTTTGCAGGAAGGGCTGACGATGGCATTTCGCGCGGGCGCGATCACGGGGATGCTCGTCGCGGGGCTTGCGTTGCTCTCGATCGCTGGTTTCTTCTGGTATCTGACCGGTCCTGCGGGTTACCTTCCCAATGACCGGCCCGTCATCGATTCGCTTGTCGCACTGGCATTTGGCGCATCGCTGATTTCGATCTTCGCGCGTCTGGGCGGCGGTATCTTTACCAAGGCGGCTGACGTCGGTGCCGATCTCGTTGGCAAGGTCGAAGCCGGAATTCCCGAAGATGACCCTCGCAACCCTGCCGTGATCGCCGATAATGTCGGTGATAATGTCGGTGACTGCGCAGGCATGGCGGCCGATCTGTTCGAAACCTATGTCGTGACAATTGGCGCGACAATGGTGCTGATCGCGCTGCTCGTCAAAAATGCGGGTGATAAGCTGCTTCCGCTGATGAGCCTGCCGCTGCTGGTTGGCGGTATCTGCATCCTCACATCGATCCTTGGCACCTATGCTGTCCGGCTTGGCGGCGGCAAGAATATCATGGGCGCGATGTACAAGGGCTTCTTTCTGACCGCTGTCACTTCGGCAATCGTCATCTGGTTCGCCACAAAATACACGCTCGGCGATATGGAGGCGGTGATCGGTGCCAATCTTGATGGCACCGGCGGCTTTACCGGACGCATGCTTTATTACTGCATGTTCCTCGGGCTAGTGATCACGGGCCTGCTGATCCTCATCACCGAATATTATACGGGGACAAACTACCGTCCGGTGCGGTCAATCGCCAAGGCTTCGGAAACGGGCCACGGCACCAACGTCATTCAGGGGCTGGCGATCAGCCTTGAATCGACCGCGCTGCCAACGCTCGTCATTTGTGCAGGCATCATCATCGCCTATCAGCTTGCGGGCGTGATGGGGATTGCCTTTGCCGCCACAGCGATGCTGGCACTTGCCGGTATGGTCGTTGCGCTTGATGCCTACGGCCCCGTGACGGACAATGCTGGCGGTATTGCCGAAATGGCGCATATGGACGATTCGGTGCGTGAAAAAACCGACGCGCTCGATGCCGTTGGCAACACCACCAAGGCGGTGACCAAGGGCTATGCAATTGGTTCGGCGGGGCTAGCCGCACTCGTACTGTTCGCCGCCTACACCACCGATCTGCGTGAGTTCTTCCCCGAACTTGACGTCGATTTCGGCCTTGAAAACCCTTATGTCATTGTCGGGCTGCTGCTCGGCGCGCTCCTCCCCTATCTGTTCGGGGCGATGGGCATGACCGCCGTTGGCCGTGCTGCGGGCGACGTTGTCAAAGACGTTCGCGCGCAATTTGCCGAAAACAAGGGGATCATGGACGGCACCAGCAAGCCTGACTACGCCCGCACCGTCGATCTTGTCACCAAGGCGGCGATCAAGGAAATGATCATCCCGTCGCTGCTTCCCGTGCTTGCGCCAATCGTGGTCTATTTCGTGATTACCCAGGTTGCAGGTCAGGCACAGGGCTTTGCGGCACTCGGCGCACTGCTCCTCGGCGTGATCGTTGGCGGGCTGTTCGTTGCCATTTCGATGACATCGGGCGGCGGCGCGTGGGACAATGCCAAGAAGTTCATCGAAGACGGCAATCACGGCGGCAAGGGCAGCGAAGCCCATAAGGCCGCGGTAACGGGCGATACTGTCGGCGATCCGTACAAGGACACCGCTGGCCCTGCCGTCAACCCGATGATCAAGATCACCAACATCGTCGCTCTGCTGCTGCTTGCGGCGCTATTTGCGGCAAAAACGGGCGGATGATCTGATCCATCGCTGGTCTAAAAATCCCCGTCCGGAGCAATCCGGGCGGGGATTTTGTTTGGGGGTGGGAATGAGGGGATCGAATGGCGGGCGCTGCCCACGTCCTGCATGCGCTCAGGAACAAGCCCCAGCCGACTGCTGGCAGATTCACAGTCATCACGCGCCTCGCAACGCAGACTGGCATTGCGCGCCGATCTTGTTTAGCACAGCCTCATGACCAACACGCTTTACTACGGTGACAACCTTGATGTGATGCGCGAACATCTGCGTGATGAAAGCGTTGACCTGATCTATCTTGATCCGCCGTTCAATTCGAACGCGAGCTATAACATCCTCTTCAAATCGCCCGCAGGTGCTGGTGCCGACGCGAGTATCGAGGCGTTTGACGATACATGGGCATGGGGGCCAACGGCGTAACTTCTGGGGATAACAAGCAATGCACATCTTGTTCGTCGATGAAAGCGGAACTCCACCTAAGCCGAATAATCCTGAACGGGGTTATTTTGTGATTGCGGGATTGGTCATACCTGAAGATCGGTGGATAGGTATCAGCAACAAGCTGGACGGCTTAAAGCGCGCCTCGAAATATCGAGGCGAAGTCAAATGGCGCTTTTTTGCACCTCGTAACACCGACGCGGACAATCCGATGGTCGAGTGGGACCAAGACAGAAAGAATCGATTTAGAGACAGCGTTTTCGCAATCATAACGGAAACCAAATCGTGTAAGATCATCGCCTGCGCAAGCGAATCTACAGCGGCGTACATGCTGGGAAATGTCAATTCCCAAGACGATTTGTATTTTCGGACTTACAAACCCGTGACTGAACGGTTCCAGTATTTGCTTCAAGATATCACGCGAGATAGTGGTCGCGATACATATGGCATTATTGTCGCTGACCATCGGGGAAAAGGCGATGACGATAGCATGCGCCACCGCCACGAACGTTTGATTCGCGAAACGGGCCAATTCTCATCCGAGTATAAAAACTTTATCGAAGGTTTGTTTTTTGCGCCGTCTCACCTGAGCGTCGGAATTCAGTTAGTCGATATGGTCGTCGGTGCCATTTGGCGGGCACAATCGCAAAATGATATGACATGGTATGATCGGCTCCGTCCTTCCTTTCGAAGTTCACCTACAGGAAAAATAGATGGCTTTGGGATGGCACGCTATCCAAAAGCAACTTGGAATGGAGCGATATTGAATTAGACGCCGGGTGAAGCCGTAGCCCCAACGTGCTAAGTGACGCACTCCCGGCAGAACCATATTAGCATAATTGCAAACTGCATCAACTCGAAATTTCACCTTGTCTCTGCACAGCGGCTTGCGGTCGATGATCCGCACCAGTTTCAGCACTGGATCACACTCAAACTCGGTGGCTATCCGTGGATGGGCGGGAAAAAGGGCGGTGATAAGGGCGTTGACGGTTATTTCTATTATATCGGCGAAGGCGGCGTCACCGAAACGGGGGTGATCTCGGTCAAGGCGGGTGGGAACGTAAACCCCAACATGGTGCGCGACATCGGACGGGTGACGGCACGCGACGGGCATAAGCTTGGCCTGTTCGTCACCGCGACGCTGCCGACCAGAGGGATGACCGACGAAGCGGCTTCGCACGGGATGATCGACACCGAATTTGGCCGATTCAGCGCGCTGCAAACCTACACACTCGCCGAACTGTTTCAGGACAAACGCCCCAAACTGCCGCCGCTCGTCAGCGTCAACAGAAAGGCCGCGCGTGTCGAAGTCCGCGCATCGCATCAGCCCGGTGCGCAGGCGGGGTTCGAATTTAGGATCAGTGTTTTCATATGAACGGTTCCTTTCGTTGCGCGGGTGGCCGCCGTTTTCGCGGGGATGACGACGGGGCGGTAGTGATAATCAGCGCATGGAAACACACCTAGGCTGATCGACCAATCCCCACTTCGTCATTGCGAGCGAAG
>JAYVVW010000007.1:0-3756 GCA_043786595.1 Sphingomonadales bacterium
AGCCACCCTCGATGCCCGGCACCATCTCGTTCTTGAGACGGATGTTGGCGAAGGTGCCGCGCATCATGACTTCGTGATGGCCGCGCCGCGCGCCGTAGCTGTTGAAGTCAGCCTTGCTAACCTGATGTTCCATAAGGAATTTTCCGGCCGGACTGTCCGCCTTGATGCTGCCCGCAGGTGAGATGTGATCGGTCGTGATCGAATCGCCGAGCACCGCGAGCGGCTTTGCATCGATGATGTCCACCACAGGTGCGGGCGTCATGCTCATCCCCTCAAAATAGGGCGGATTGGCGACATAAGTGCTGCCTGCGCGCCACTGATACGTCGCCGAGCCTTCAACCTCAATTGCCTGCCAGCGCGCATCGCCGGTGAACACATTGGCATAGCGTGACTGGAACATCTCACGGTCGATGTTTGCGGCCATCACGCTTGCCACTTCCTGATTGGTCGGCCAGATATCGCGGAGATAGACGTCGCTGCCATCGGTCGCCTGGCCAATTGGCGTAAGCGTGAAATCGGTCGTTACCGAACCTTTGAGCGCATAAGCGACGACCAGCGGCGGCGACGCGAGGAAGTTCGCACGCACATCGGGCGACACGCGGCCTTCAAAATTGCGGTTGCCCGAAATCACCGATGCCGCGACAATATCATTGGCGTTGATCGCCGTGCTGATCGGTTCGGCGAGCGGCCCTGAATTGCCGATGCAGGTGGTGCAACCGTATCCGACCAGATTGAAGCCGACCGCGTTCAAATCTTCGGTCAGCCCGGCGCGGTCGAGATAGTCGGTGACAACCTGCGATCCCGGCGCAAGGCTTGTCTTGACCCACGGCTTTGGCGTGAGGCCAAACGCCCGCGCCTTGCGCGCGACAAGCCCGGCGGCAACGAGCACCGACGGGTTCGACGTGTTGGTGCAGCTTGTGATCGCGGCAATCACCACGTCACCGTCTCCAATGTCGTGCGATGCGCCTTCGACGGGCACACGTTTCGCGCCGTCATGCTTGTAAGTGTTGATCAGATCGGCGTTGAACACATCATCGACTTCGTTGAGTATCACCTTGTCCTGCGGGCGCTTTGGCCCTGCGAGCGACGGCACGACGCCGCTCATGTCAAGCTCAAGCGTATCGGTGAAGATCGGATCGGGTGCGTCAGACAAGCGCCAGAAACCCTGCGCCTTGGCATAGCTTTCGGTCAGCGCGATCGCCTCTTCGCTGCGCCCCGTCAGCCGCATATAATCAAGCGTGGCATTATCGATCGGGAAGAAACCGCATGTCGCGCCGTATTCGGGCGCCATGTTGGCAATTGTCGCACGGTCGGCAAGGCTCAGCGCATCAAGCCCGGGGCCGTAAAATTCAACAAATCGCCCGACAACCCCCTTCGAACGCAGCATCTGCGTGCAGGTAAGCACCAGATCAGTTGCGGTAATCCCTTCGGCCATTTCGCCAGTCAGCTTGAAGCCGACAACTTCGGGGATCAGCATCGAAACCGGCTGGCCAAGCATCGCGGCTTCGGCCTCGATCCCGCCCACGCCCCAGCCAAGCACGCCCAGGCCGTTGACCATCGTCGTGTGACTATCGGTGCCGACGCAGGTATCGGGATAGGCAATCGTCGCGCCCGACGGATCAACGCTCGTCCACACCGCCTGCGCGATATTTTCGAGATTGACCTGGTGACAAATGCCCGTTCCCGGCGGCACCACCTTGAAATTATCGAGCGACCTTGATCCCCATTTGAGGAAATCATACCGTTCGCCGTTGCGCTGATATTCCAGCGCGACATTGTCTTCAAACGCCTTGGGCGTGCCAAATTCATCGACCATTACCGAATGATCGATGACAAGGTGGACGGGCACCAGCGGATTGATTTTCTGCGCGTCGCCGCCCAGCTTGGTCATCGCATCGCGCATTGCGGCAAGATCAACGACGCACGGAACGCCAGTGAAATCCTGCATCAGCACGCGCGCGGGGCGATATTGAATTTCGCGATCCGAACGCGCATCCTTCTGCCAGTCAACCAGCGCCTGAATATCATCAACCGAAACGGTGAACCCGCCGTCTTCAAACCGCAGAAGATTTTCAAGCAGCACCTTCATCGAAAACGGCAGTCGCGACACGTCGCCAAGCTTTGCCGCTGCCTTGGGGATCGAATAATAGACGACGCTGCGCCCGCCGACGTTGAGTGTATCGCGGGTTCCGAGCGTATCTTGTCCAACGGCGGTCATCATATATTCCCCTTAAAAAGCGCGTATTGCGGCGTGATAACGCGCACATGCGAATAATCAATGTGAATGATCCGCAGGCGGCACGACCGTCTCACCGTGGAGTCGCTTTTGCTTTAGCAAGCGGGGCTGTCGGGTGGAAGGGGGCGCGCGGGATTTGCCGGGGGAGGGGCGGCTTGATTACGCTCGCGGGAGGGGGGATAGGGGCGCCGGCAGGTCGATGCCCCGTCCGTTTCGATCCCCTCCTAACGTCACCCCCGCCTGCGTCATCCCCCCTCGCTCGTCACCCCCGCGAAAGCGGGGGCAAACGCTGCCAGATAACCGCCGTCAGTTTTGGAACACAGCTTGGCCCCCGCTTTCGCGGGGGTAACGAGGAGGGTTGGTTTACGCTGCGCGGGGGACGATACGGTCAAGACTGCCGTTCAGCGCGCGCTTTGCCTCTTCGATGTCATAATCGATCTGCAGCCCCAGAAACATGCCTTCCGACACACCGAAATAGCGCGCGAGGCGAAGATCGGTATCGGCATCAATCGACAGCCGTGCATCAAGAATGGCGAGCAGTCTCGCTTCGGCAATACCCGCGCCCGCAACAACCTCAATCACCGGGATTTCGCTGCCGATCAGATAATCAAGACGCAAGATATCGCCAGGATGGACATTGTCCAGCCGGTCATCCTCAGCCGTGATAGTCCTCGAACCGGACATCGCTTGCATCTCCGTCAGACCAGTGGAACGTGATGCGCCACTGTCTATTGATGCGGAGACTATAGCGCAAAGGGGTAAATCCTTTCAACTGCTCAAATCGATTACCGATTGGCACACGCAAATCATACAGGTTTTTGATGCGATTAAGTTGACGCATTTTCCGGCGCGCGGTGTTTTGAATGTCCGACGGCAGCTTGCGGCTGCGCTCGCCATTCCATATGCGTTCAGTTTCGGTGTCGGCGAATGAACGGATCATGACTGCGCCACGACGTCTAATCTTTGCCATCCTATATCAGTTGGCCGCTTGGCCTCCCAGAAGCGCAAGCCATTTACGTTTGTACCTGTTATCGCCGATGCCGCCGCCGAAGGGCTGGTGTGCAAAGTACCATTTTCGTCGAGCCATTTTTCCTTCACAATGAACGCGTGATAAGCACGCTGTTTGTATCGCGCTCTGAGTTCGGTACCGTTTGGTAACCACAAACCCCGCGAATAGAAACCATCTCTGCCTAAGGCCGACTGTAATTTCATATGGTCAAACTGATCTTTTAGCGCTGCGACGCTTGGATGTAGCACTTGTTCAAGCTCAACGATTGAGTCCAATCCAAGCAAGTCACGAATTACATCATCATGCGTTTGTCCCTGCTCAAGGCGTGCTGTAAGCGCCTTAAACACCTCTAAACTAACTAATATAGAAAACTCATCGCCCATAAGGACTAATAGTGCCTAATAGACAGCTAAGTCAATACTATTTTTACCAAATCGATTCTTTTAATCTGCACCACTCGTCATTGCGAGCGAAGCGCGGCAATCCATTCTCTGGTGCCGCTGGATTGCCG
>JAYVVW010000008.1:0-13401 GCA_043786595.1 Sphingomonadales bacterium
GCTTAGCCAGCTCCTTAATCTCCATGTGCTGGCAGCACATGCTGCACTTGCCACATTCGCGCCCAAGAACCACCGTTGCATCGTTCATCGTGCTGGTGCTGAAAAAGGTGGCTGGCCTGCTTCTGGCAACCGTCCAAAGACGACGCCCCGAAACTGACGTGCACCCCAACTTGTTACCAGTCAGAGATAGCGTCCTCCTGTTAAATGCTTGATGGTTGAAGGGATAACAAGCTCTATCGGGGCATGCCCCGATAGAGCTTGTTTTGCGATCTCGGCGGGGGTGCACCCGTCCAGTTTTGAGTGTGGGCGCACAGCATTGTAATCGTCCCGCCATTCCGCCAGCACCGCCCTGACCTGAGCTAGCGACGTGAACAGTGTTTCGTTGAGGCACTCATCACGAAGCCTGCCGTTAAAGCTCTCGACGAACGCATTCTGGGTGGGCTTGCCTGGAGCGGTATAATGCCACTCGACCTTGCGATCCTTCGACCATTTCAGGATCGCCATGCTGGTCAGCTCGGTTCCGTTATCGCTAACCACCGTAATCGGCTTGGCCATGCGATCAAGGATCGCAATATCCAACTCCCGCCCAACGCGCGCGCCCGAGAGCGACGTGTCCGCAACCAACGCCACACATTCCCTGCTGAAGTCGTCGATTACGCAAAGGATACGGAACCGGCGGCCACACGTGAAGGCATCGGACACAAAATCGAGCGACCAACGCTGGTTCGGCCTTAGCGGCACTGTCATCGGTGCACGGGTGCCCAGCGCCCGTTTGCGGCCACTGCGGCGGCGCACCTTCAAGCCTTCCTCGCGGTAGATGCGCAGCAGCTTCTTATGGTTGGGCCTGATGCCTTCGCGCGCCAGAAGATACCCCAGACGGCGATAGCCGAACCGACGGCGCTCCGCTGCCAAGTCCCGCAAGCGCCCCCGTAGAGCACCATCATCAGGCCGCCGGGATGCATAGCTGTTCACCCGCCGCGACACGCCGATAATGCTGCACGCCCGTCGCTCGCTCAGGCCGAACGCAGTCTGAGCACGATCAACCGCCTCCCGCTTTGCGGCAGGCGTCACCACTTTTTTGCCGTGATGTCTTTCAACACCGCAATATCCAGCATCGCCTCGGCGAGCAGCTTCTTCAGCTTGGCGTTCTCATCCTCCAGCGACCGAAGCCGCTTGGCTTCAGAGACCTCCAGACCGCCATATCTGGCTTTCCACTTGTAAAAGGTCGCAGGGCTGATCCCATGGCGGCGGCATACCTCCGCCGTCGGCATCCCTGCCTCCTGCTCCTTCAATATCGCGATGATCTGCTCATCGCTGAACCGGCTGCGCTTCATTCGTCCGTCTCCTTGAAAACGGACTCTACTCATTTCTGGATACATTTCAGGGGTGCACGTCAGATATACTGCGCTTCCTAGGCTCAGGCTATACTGCTCGCGGATATGCGCCAGCGTCAGAATTTACGCACACCTTCGTCAGGCGGGCGAGATCGCACTTTGCGTTGGCAGCAAACGCATCGTCAAAAGAAGTAACGGAACGGTAATCGACATGATGGCATAGGCGGCAATGCCGCTGACTGTTGCCGCCGGAACCGAGGCAAGCAGCAGAGTATCATTGCCGCCGGGGATTAGCGTCCCGCCAAATGCCATGATCGTGCCGCCCACCAATGATCGCAGGACCGTCGCGCTCGTCGGTCGCTGCAATACGAACGATCGCGCACGGACACCCGACACCAATGCGCCGATGAGTGCCGCAAATGCTGCGATCAATGCGCCGAATCCGATCATTGCCGACGCTGCCCCAGGCGCGACGGCGCGGCGAACGGCATCGGCATAAGTCCATCCCGGCGCGACCGCAAACAGGAGAGCGCCGCAGATGCCGAGCGCGACCATCGCGCGACGCAGCGGCCAATCGCGAATTGTCGCGGGTTGATCGTCTCGCCCGAGCAGCCACCACGAACCTGCAAGCAAGGCGGCAAAGCTCAGCACCACGGCATATCCCGCCAGCGAAGGTGTCGCGAGAAGGTTAGGCGTTTCGTTGCTGGCCACGAACACTGTCTGGCGATCCGCCAACCAGAATCCAGACGCCAAACCAATCGGAAGTGCGAGAAATCGTACTTCGCCATGCCCGATCCGCGACAAGGTACCGAACAGGCAAGCGTCGTTGATCACCGCCCCGATACCGAGGAGGACAGCGCCAGCGATTAACGACCAGCCGATCGGTGCGTCGCTCGCCAAACGCACAGTGCTGCCAAATATCCAGCTAAGCGGCAGGCAGATCAGCCCGGCCGTTCCCACTGCAATGGCAAATCCTGTCAGCATCGTGCCGTGGCGATGGTGGACAATTTCCTTGGCCGCCGTAACGGCGCACGTGCTTCCCTGATTGACCGAGAATCCCATCAGGAATGCACAGGCGACGCCGAACAGCAAAAGGCCAAGGGGGTGCATCAATGGCCGCGCCTGATCGAACCTAAGGAAACCGCGATCGGCGTTGGTTCTTTCATCCTCCGGCCTGCCCGTTTTTCCCGTCTACCGCACCATGTTCGTTTGATCGCACAATCGGTCACCGTTTCGACCGTTCCAGCCCTAGCAGACGATCAAGCGACCAATCTCCCGGGCCGCATGCGATGATCGGGAGCAGCAGTCCGGCCCAGCTCAGGTGCGTCGCCCACGCGTCGGGATAGACGAAGATTTCGATCACCGCCGTCATCGCCAACAGCCCAAGCGCGCCGAGGCGGCTAAACAGGCCGAGCAACAGCAGGATCGGGAACAGATGCTCCGAATAGGTTGCGGCATGCGCGGCGATATGCGGCGGGATCAGCGGAAGGGCATAGTCGGTTTCGAACAGAAAATAGGTGCTGTCTTTTAGCGTCAGCAGCCCGTCGACCTTGGTGCGACCCGATTGGAAAAAGACGCTTGCGACGCCCAGCCGCGCGACCAGCAACAGCAGGTTCGACGGGATCAGGTTGAGCGGTGCGACTAGCCGCGCGTAGAGCGAAGGGGCTGCGGTCGTGCCCATGTCAGCGTTCGTCATCATGTTTCTCCGTGCGGGGTTGGAATTTGAAAGGCACCGCACAAGATGAGTGCGGCAAAGATCGCGGATATATCGCCGCGCGCGTCGATCGCGGCAGCAGCAGCTTCGCCAAGCGTGGCACCCTCTTTGCAATGCTCGAAAAAGATGGTGGTCGGTGGATCAATGGCGGTGACAATTAGCAAGCCCGGTCGTGTCACCAGCGCGGTGCAGCTTTCCCATTCGATTCTGTTTAATGCATCCGGATCAGAGCCGGGTTGGTGTGCCTGCCAAATCTTGGCGGCAGGCGATGCAAAATGCGCCATGCGCGTCGCTGGGTGCAAGCACAGCCGTTGATCGAGATCGAACGCGCTGCCGTCGAATGGCGTTGCATCGGCAGCAAAGAGCGCCGAGGTGCATAAACGTTCGAGTTTGGCGATATCGGGCAGATAACCAAGTTTGCGAAATGGAACGCAGGCATCCAAAAAGTGGTCGAAGCCCTCGCCGTAGAAACACAGCCGCGGATCTCGCGGCGGATGTTCATCGGCATAGTGCGCCGCACAGGCCGAAAATGCGTCTTCGCCCACAAGTGCCCGGACGACAGGGTAATTGTCGGCGAGCGCCGCCTGCGCCGCGCGTGCTGAGGTGTTGCGGTGAATCGTCAGTGCGCGCGCGGTTGCGGGATCGGACCGCCAAGAATTCCCGATCCCGGAAAGCGCCGCTCCAAAGCTGTGCTGGAAGCTCGCGGGGTCAGACATGCGCGACGTCGCACATCGTCAGCATGTCGTGCGCCCGATTGCGCTCAGCCATCAGCACATCGAATGCGGGGACATCATTGTCACGCTCGATCAGAGTCGGCTGAGCGCCGACGCGTGCAATCAGTGCCTCAAATAGCGCCCAAACCGGGTCGGCAACAGGCGCTCCGTGCGTGTCGATGATGAGCGGACTGTCAGGTTCGCCATCGGGCGCGTGCCCCGCAAGATGGATTTCGCCGATCAATGCTGCGGGTATCGCATCGAGCGCAGCCGCCGCATTGAAGCCAAGATTGTGGGCGCTGACGAAGATGTTGTTCACATCAAGCAACAGGCCGCAGCCGGTGGCACGCGCAAGCGCGGAAAGGAACTCGGCCTCGCTCATTTCGTGGCCGGGAAGGTCGATGTAAAGCGACGGATTTTCAACGAGGATCGCCCGCCGCAAGGCAGTCTGCACCCGGTCGACATTATCGATCGTGTGCACCAGAGCAGCCTGCGTTCGCGGGAAAGGCAGAAAGTCGGCATGGTGCGTGCCGTTCCAGCGCTGCCACGCAAGATGATCGGAAATCGCAAAGGGTTCGACGCGATCGACGAGTTGCGCGAGCCTTTTCAAATGCGCCGCCTCGGGTGGCTCAACCGACGCGAGAGAGAGGCCGACGCCGTGGAGCGAGAGCGGATGGCGGTCGCGCAATGCCAGAAGTGCAGCAAGGCGCGGGCCGCCATCCACCATGTAGTTTTCGGCATGAACCTCGAACCACAGACCGGGGTCATCGGACGAGAGCGCTTCTTCGAGATGCTCCATCTTGAAACCCAGGCCTGCGGTCATGGTCATTGCAAAAGCTCCGTTTGCATGCGGTCGTTCAGCTCGCTGTCAGCGAACCGAAGCCCTTGGGGGTCTTGATCTTGGTGCAGCTTCCGGCCGGGACAAGCTTCCATGCGTTCTTCTGGTAATTGATCTTCGAGGTGCCAGCACAACTCGTACCGGCACCTGCCGCACAGTCATTCTTGCCAGCCTTCGAGACGCCGAAGCATTTTTCCATGGGCTTGCCTGCGGCGTGTGCGGTGGTGACACCCACCGAAAGCGCGGCGACGAGAATAGCGGCTACAGCAGCGGTGTTGACGGTCTTGGTCATTATGAATTGTCCTTCGAATGAAAGCCCGATCACGCGGCGACCTGACCAAGGAGGGGTAATGCCAGAACCGTCGCGTGGTGACCAGCAGGCGTTCGATCAGGTCACGGTCGTTATTTCGCCGCATCCGCCGTGACGGTTACAAATTAAATGCCGCGATCCAGAAAGCGGCGTTTGCTGCAAAAAATGTAACGCTGACAAGTCGGAGAGCGTAATCCCCTTTCAGGCGTAACCACCGAAAGGTCACACGCTGCGCGCTGCCATCGCGAACCGGATCGCGATCGTCACCGCATTCGGCGTTGGTAATTCCAAAAACATTTGTAACCGAGTTTGGAAACGCGTCGAATAACATCATGCCACACCGGCAAAACAGTTTAGATCAATCAAACCCCCGAAGGAGACTATCAATGAACACTGTCCAAAAGAGCGTCAGCATTGCCGCCACCGCCGCTTTCCTCGCAATTTCGGGGATGGGCGTTGCCGCCAACGCCGCGAAACCTGCCAAAGCCGACAAGGAAGTCGTTCACTGTTACGGCGTCAACACCTGCAAAGGTACGTCCGACTGCGCGACTGCGAAAACTTCATGCAAGGGCCATAATGAATGCAAGGGCCAGGGCTTCATCGCAACGTCCGCGCCGAAGTGCGCCAAGATGGGCGGCAGCCTGACCGCGCCGGCGTCGTAAGCCACACACTCGAAACGGCCCGGCCGGTGTTCGCACCGCCGGGTCTTTTTGCGTTATAGCCGGGAAGACCGCCAAAGCATGACCGATCTTGAAATTGTCCCATTCAGTGGTTTTGGCCTTGGCATGCGGGCGCCGCATTACCCCGCCTTTCTGGCTGGCGAGGCTCGGGTCGATTTCGTCGAAGTGATTTCGGAAAACTTCATGGGCGAAGGCGGACGTCCGCTCTACACAATCGATCGCGTCCGCGAACGCTACCCCGTCGCGATGCACGGTGTTTCGATGTCGGTAGGCTCGGTCGGCGGGCTCGATCGGGTCTATCTCGAAAAACTCAAGCGCCTCGCCCGGCGCGTACAGCCGCTCTGGGTTTCCGATCACCTTTGCTGGACCGGGATCGACGGCTTCAACTCGCATGACCTCCTGCCGCTTCCCTACACCCAAGAGGCGCTTGAAACCGCCGCGGCAAACATACTCCATGCTCAGGATTATCTTGAGCGATCGATACTGATCGAGAACCCGTCGAGCTATTTGACCTTTGCCGACGATGCGATGACCGAGTGGGAGTTCCTTTCCGAACTCACCGCGCGTACCGGCTGTCATCTGCTGCTCGATATCAACAATATCTATGTCAGCGGCACGAATCACGGCTTTGATCCCCTCACCTACCTCGAAGCCATCCCGGCGGATCGCGTTCGCCAGATTCACCTCGCGGGGCACAGCGCCGGGCGTGATGGCCTGCTCATCGACACGCACGATCACCCTGTGCCCGATCCGGTCTGGGCACTTTATGCTCAGGTTATCAATCGTTTCGGTGCGGTTGCCGTGATGATCGAGCGCGATGACGATATCCCCCCGCTTGACGAGCTGCTTGCCGAACTCGATATGGCGCGCGCTTTATCGCGGAACCGCGAAAGCATTACGGCATGAGTCTGGCCGATCTTCAGCGCGGCTTTACCGCCTATCTTCGCGGTGATGGGGACGATCGGGTTGCGGCAGTAAGCGCGCAGTCATTGCGCGGCCTCCCCGTTTACCACTACGCATATCGCGCCTCGCTAATCGAAGCGCTCCGTGATGTGTTCGAGCGAACCCACAGCTGGCTAGGCGATGAGCGTTTCGACGACGCGGCGCGGACACACATCGCTGCCAATCCGCCGAACAGCTGGACGATGTCGGACTACGGCCTCGGTTTCGATACCACGCTGATCGACCTATATCCCGACAATTCCGAAGTGCCCGAACTGGCATGGCTCGATTGGTCGCTCCGCATCGCCTTCAACGGTCCCGATTCCGGGCTACTCGACATGGCGGGCTTGACCAATGTCGATTGGGATACCGCCCGGCTTCACCTCGCGCCGACGTTAATGATGCGTGCTGTCCACACCAATGTCGGGGCCATATGGGGGGCATTGGCAGACGATGAAAGCGATCCTCCGGTTGCCGAACTGCTCGCGTCACCTTCCGTGCTCACCGTTTGGCGTCACGATCTGATGCCGCGTTTCCATTCGGTTTCCGACAATGAACATCGGGCGCTCACAATGGCCGTCGACGGCATCGCATTCGGCCCGATCTGCGAAACCCTTACAACAGAAGGCCGCGACGGGGGTGACGTAACCGCATTGGCAGGCGCAATGCTCGGTCGCTGGATTGCCGAAGGAGTGTTGGTCGGGGTAGAATAGTCCCGATTTACGCCTCAGCCCACGATCAAGCCCTGACGGCGCGGATCATGGCGCCTATCGCGGTCGATCGCTTTCGAGCCGAGACCGTGGCAAAAAAACGGCAGAAGCGGCATAGTTGACGAAGGCCCAATCGATTATGATCACTTCGCGCTCGACGGTCGGGCATTCGCCGATCCGCTTGGGATCGCGAAATGGGCGACGAGTTTGAATTTGAACGTCACCGCCGCCGCACAGTGGCGCGGTGGATGTCCTGATCGGAAATCGAATAATAAAGGTGAATGACGTCACCGGCCTCGATCGCCGACGACGCAAAGGCGATATCGGTCGCGCCTTTGGTCACTTCCTGCGGTTTGATGACCGGGTCGTCACCTCGCCCGACGATTTTCGTGTAATTCTTGTCGAACGCCGCCCAACCGATCCGCCAATGCGCATCACGCGTCGCGCCATTGTAAAACATTACCGGTTGATCGCTGCCCGCGCCAATGATCGGCCCGGTGCTCAAATGCCAGCTGTCCCAGCTATCCTTGCGCCGGTCGATCACGGGGCCGTCGATCGTCCACGGCCCTTCGAGGCTGTCGGCGGTCGCCATGCCGATCTTCGATGCCTCGCCTTCGGCATATTCAAAGAACAACCGCCAGCGTCCGTCACCCGATGGCACGACCGTCGCTTCTTTGGGATTGGCATAGGGCGGCTTTGAATCGAGCACCAGGCGCTGTTTGGCGAGACGTTGCGCATCGGGACCAGCGGCATACAGCAGCCGCCCGGTCGCCTGCTGCTGATTCCAGCCGGTATACCACATATGCACCCGACCTTTGTCGACAATAACCGTTGGATCCTCGCAGCCGTCGACGTCTTCGAGTCCGGGGCCGGGGAAAATCACCGGTGCGCGGTCCATGTCGAAATGAAGGCCATCGTCCGATTGGCCCCACCAGATTTCGGCCATCTTCAGCCTTGGCTCATCGTCGCGGCGCGGTACCGCGCGGATGAGGATTTCAAAGCCCTTGCCCGATTTCCAGACAAACGGGCTGAGCACATACATATCGGCCAGTCGCCCGTGGCGCGACAGCGTCATCGGCTCGATCGATTCTACCGCAAAGCCTTTCATGCGACCGCTCGCTCAGCATGCCGTGTGCCATCGGCGAGCGGCATCGCTTGCTTCACCACGGTATCGATGACGTAGACAATGCCATTTTTGCGCGGTTCGCAATTTGCATAAGCATATCGAGCTTGGCCTGCGGCACCTTGGCAAAGCCCGCATCGTTCGGTGCGAACATCGTGAACGAACCTTGTCCGTCGACATAGGATGAAAATCCGGCGGTTTCGGAGGCCTTTAGCAAGCTGCGGAAATCGCCCGCTTCTTTGGCGGCTTCGGGAATATTGGCTGCCAGGCTGCTGGCAAATACGAGCGAGGTCGCGAGAGCAGCTCCGATCAAGCGATATCCGGTTGTCATCATTCGTCTTTCTGCGTTGGCATCACCGGAACCATGACGTGCTGGTGCGGTTTCATCCTCATGGTGAAACAAGCGCCGAAGTAAAAAGTGCCGAACCTGTGTGGTGCTGGAAACACTTTAGGCACCCTGACCGGTATTGATGGTCAGGCCGCCGTCGATCGTGAACGTTGCGCCTGTCACATAATCCGCAGCGGACGAAGCGAGGTAAAGCGCGAGCTTTGCGACCTCGTCCGGCGTTCCGGCGCGCTTGAGCGGAATGCTGGCGACCTGTTCTTTCAGCTTTTCGGGATCGTCGATCGCTTCCTGGTTCATCGGTGTCAGAATCATGCCGGGCGCAAGATTGTTTACAGTGATCCCGTCTTCAGCAAGCTCGAGCGCAAGCGTCGTGGTCAGGTTGCGCAGGCCTCCCTTTGACGCATCATATTCGGCTGCGCCGATGCGCGGAATTTCTTGGTGCACCGACGAAATGTTGACAATCTTGCCAGGCTTTTTCGCGCTTTGAAGTCCGCGCGCGAATTCCCGGCACGTCATGAACGGGCCAGTCAAATTGGTGCGCAGAGTGTTTTCCCAGTGGTCGAGTGTCATATCGGCTACTTTAACCCCGCCAGCATCGACGCCCGCGCTGTTCACCAGGATCGTTGCGTCGCCGAACGCCTTGAGGCACGCCTTGAAGACGCGTTTCACCGCCGCTTCGTTGCGGACATCGGCCTTGACGATAATCGAACGCCCTTTGGCCTGCGCAATCTGCTTCTGCGTCTTGAGTGCTCCGGGTTTGTCGTCGTAATGCACGATCACTACCGCAGCGCCTTCGCGTGCAAAAGCAATCGAGATGGACTGACCAATTCCGGAACTACCGCCAGTCACGATGGCGACGCCGTCTTTCAAGATATTCATGCGAACGGGCACTCCTCGCGCAAAATCAATAGCTGGGAACAGGCGGTTCCAAGTGGCTTTGCGTCGCTAACTAAACGACCCAACAACAAAAAGGGTGCATATTCGCGGTGCCTGTCTGACCGATAGCGGTGCGCTACCGTCCGGTGACGCCCTATTTGTCGCCACGCGGGAACCACGGCAGCTTTGACTTGTTTGCAAATAAGTCGCCTAAGCCGAATGCGCATCGTTCGAACGGTGTAAGTTGCGCTGTCGGCGGCGTCGAATTCGGGCCGGTTGGCGACGTCACTACCGGTTGATACCCGCCCCGACGCCACATTAAATCCAGGAGAAACCCTATGCGTATGACCACTTTGATCGCGATGTCCGCCCTATCGATCGCCGTCGCCGCGCCCGCGCTCGCGCAGGATAAGATGATGAAAGACGGGATGAAGTCCGGTTCGATGATGAAGATGTCCGCCGCGGACACCAGAAGAATGAAGGCTTGCCATGCAATGTCGCATGCGAGAATGATGAAGAACACCCGTTGCGTTGCGATGATGAAAGCGCATCCAGGCATGATGAAGCACGATGCGATGATGAAAAAGGGCAGCTGATCTGCTTTCGCGGGCGTGGTGCCGTGTGTGTCGCGCCCGCCCCGCCTCGATAT
Source organism: Sphingomonadales bacterium (assembly GCA_043786595.1). Classification (GTDB taxonomy): domain Bacteria; phylum Pseudomonadota; class Alphaproteobacteria; order Sphingomonadales; family Sphingomonadaceae; genus Aquisediminimonas. The sequence goes on from JAYVVW010000008.1 coordinate 10,236, forward strand.
GCGCAACAGGCCCGACAAGAACGAACCAAGCCGCTAATCGCCGATCTGCGCAATATTCCCGATAATGCGCAGCGTCGCCGTGCGAGATTAAGCAGCCCTGCGGGTAGCGAAGATTTTTCGCCTGCTGCCAGAACGCGCTCAACATTTGATTGCTGTACGCATCTTGCCAAGACTACGTTTGAATAACCGCATCCTTTCAAAGCTGTGGCATGCGGTCATAAAATTCGACTTGCATCCGCATATTGCCAATCGGCTCGACGAAATGTGGCTGATCGGGCAATAACAGCCCCGGCATATCCGGCGAAACGATGCGAACTTCGGGTGGATCGACAAAGGACAATCGCAGTTCGCCCTCAAGAACGCGAACGACGCCCCACACGCCCGGTTTTGTACGGTGTTCGCGGCGCAAGGCCGCTGGCAAAGTCGCTTCATCGAAAACGGGTGTCGAGCGGTAGGGCTTCGGCCCGGCGAGCGGCGCGGTGTCAGGCATGCAACCGGATTTCATCTGCATGTGGCGGATAGGGCGCGGTCAGCGCATCGTCGACGGGCCTGCCGCCAAGCTTGCTCGCAAAGCCGTGATTGACGTCGCGGTGGTGCGCCTCGTCGGCGCGAACCAACAGCACGACATCGCGCAACGTCGCATCGGCGGGCAGCTTCCAATAATGTTTGGCAATCGCGGGGGCCGGAACATTGGGAGAGCGTCCTTCGTCGATTTCCTTGAGGTACAAAGTGTAGCTGATAACCGCTTCTTCTTCAAAATATCCGACGACGCGGTGCGCGGTGCGCGATGAGACCAGATAAAGCAGCGAGAAGAGAGCGAGAAAAACCCACTGCGCCAAGAGGATCACCAGCCGTTCAAACATCGTCGGCTGCGCGATCTCAATGAACGTCATCAGATGCATACGCTCATTCTCGGCTTCCTCCATCAAGGTCCGGATCCAGCCTTCATCGTCCTTCATGCGCCGAAGGCAAGTGAGGTGGGTAAACATCCCCCCAACCATTCCAGGCACAGCGGCCACTGTCTCCAAGACGATTGCGCGGTGACCGTAACGTTTGGCGAAGAAGGTGTCGGCAGTGAAGCGCAGCAGCTTTGTAAAGCCTAGCGCAAACCGATCAGAAAAGCTGATCGGCACATAGTGCACATCCGCGATGGCGTCCTGTTCTTCGGCAAGCGCTTTGGGATCGGGCGCGAGGATCGTGTTGACCATATTCAGTCCTTTCAGGACGCGGTGAAGGGGGTGGTGGGCGGAGCGCCGCGTGCCGGCGGGAGACGAAAATAGAGCGCGAGTTTGAGGCTCTCGGCGATACGGGCGGCTTTTTGTTGCAATGCAGTCGCGGTGTGCGCTGGTAAAAGCTCGTCAGTTACCTCGGTCCACAGTTCGAGCCAGCGATCAAACATCACAGGCGTGATTTTCGGCAGATGTTTCATATGTGCCGCAACCGGATTGCCCTTGTAGCGGCCGCTGGTCAGCATCACTGAAGACCAGAAATCGATCAGTTTTTCGAGATGCTCGTCCCAATGGTCGATGGCACCGTCGAAGACCGGTCCGATCAGCTTATCTTCGCGAACGCGCGCATAGAAACGGGGAATCAATTTTGAAAGCTGGGCTTCGTCGATCTCGTCAATTTCGTTCATGTTAATAACGCACTCCCATGCATTGGGGGCGGATGCGCAGTTGGACCAGTTCGGTGTTTGTCATGCGGGGAACCTCGACATGCGCATCGCGCGTGACAGCGGCAACGGCTCCGCCTTCATTCTCCCATCTCGATAGCGCGCGTCGGCGAAATTCGGACAAATTGTCTGGCGCATTCGCACTGGGCATTGATTTGTCCTTAAGGTTTCAGGCGAACGACCTATGCTCGACTACCGAAAGCCAACGCCTGTTACACAATTGATCAGCCGTGCGTGATGATCATGCGCGTCGCTCAACAGAATGCGCAGAAACGGTAACGCTATAACCACCCCGACCGGCCACTTGTTCCCCACCGACAATCCGACCGGAGCGTGCAAATTGATTGCGATGGATCATAATCGCGCAGTCGGCGAGCACGTTGCTCAATGGCATTGCCAACCTTTCGGCGAATATGGCGATCCGCTGCGAAAAGGCGTTCGGCGTGAACACCGATACGCTGCTTCGGATCAGACGACCTATGATCTGGCCCAAGCACGTAGCATGAAGGAAATCAGGGATGGAAAGCTGGCGATGGCAGCATGAAGCGCAAGTATGTTGGGGGGAGCTGACTGGCGGGTTTTCCAAGGAAATGTTCGAATGTCGCCATTCATTAGGGTTCAATGTGAAGGGCTGGAAGCGCCGAGTTTTCGGGCAAAGGCCGAAGATTGTGGAGTGATCAAAAGCGCCTCTTGACTGATGGGGAATGCACCCAAAGAACTGTAGTCCCAAAAATGAATCCGAAGCGTCGGCGGTGAGTTGTCGCCTTTAAGAGCCGTAACACTGCTTTGCAAAGTCAGTGATCTTGTTACGCACGGTCGGCATATCCAATGTGCCTCCATATCGAACGGCACCGAACCCATCTATCCAAGCGCCCACGCTGTTTGCTTCGGTGATTTGCACAAGTGTCGTCGGCGTCAAAGTGCGATCAATCCAGGTCACGCTGTCATTGGCCGAAGCACCAGTATTACCGGGAACTACTAGAAATTCGCGGTTGTCTAGTTCAAGATACGATCTCTTCTGGTTCTCCGCGAACATCGCCGCTGATGTTGGATCAGTCACAATGCCGAACAACATTTGAACTCGCTTGTTATCACAGTTGAAGAGGGCGCGAACGGTCACATTGTGGTGATCCTGCTGGATTCGGAGATAGGGCGTCATACCGGCCAGTTTTATCTCCGCGACCGGAGCATCATTGCCATTATTGGCGAAGCGCAGTTTGAGTGCATCCTCAGGGGTGAGCCAAATCATACCATTGCGGTCGGCGATTGTGGAAATCGTGAACGCCTTTGCATCTATACCCATCTGGTCTAAGTAAGCCACGATAAGACCACTTACCTGCTGCACAGCCTCGCCCGAGACATTCGCGTTGTCGGGGGTGTAGAACTGGTGGATGCCTAGGAGTTGTTGACAAATTCGCGCATCCACAGACGGATTGAGACGATGTGGATGAAGCCGAGATAGCTGTCGGCGGTCTTATCGTATCGGGTTGCCAG
>JAYVVW010000009.1:0-2373 GCA_043786595.1 Sphingomonadales bacterium
CCGCAGCAAGACGATCTTGCTCACCACATGTCGCAACGCATAACTGCTTGAGCCGTGCCAGATTTTCGCGCGCCTTTACAAGCGCTCCCTTTTGCACAAGCGCTTCGCCTTGCCCGCCAAGTGCTGCAATATCGTTTGGTTCGATCAGCAGCGCTTCACGATAGAATCGGATTGCTTTGCCGGGAAGACCTTTGCGCTGCGATGTTTGTGCAAGGCTGATAAACGCAGGCCGATTGCGCGGATCGACTGCAAGTGCCGATTCAAATGCATTTTCAGCGTCATTGAATTTTTGCGCGGCAAGCAGCGCTTTTCCTTCGGTGACAAGCGCGACCGAGCGTGGATCAAGCTGCGCATCGGGGCGCTGACTATGCCCGGCACTGGCAACGGTCAACAGTGTAAGCGAAAGTGCGATTACCGGCGGTGAAAAACGCATCAACTTCTCCAACAAACTTTGCCAGTTTGACATTATCAGCTTCTTGTCAGCCGCGCGACGAAAAATCCATCTACTTTATCATGCGACGGTGTCAGGATCAGCCCCTGACCATGTTCGCGGCCCATACCGACATCAACGGGGTCGCTACGCCAGCCGCGATTGGCCGATAGAAATGTGCTGACCTGATCAGCACCCTCGGCATCAATCAGCGAACAGACCGCATAAACCAGCGAACCCCCCGGCTTCACAAGTGATGCACCAAGTGCAAGGACATGCGCCTGGGTTGCCTTGACTTGGTCAAGCCGCGTCGGTGTCAGACGCCACCGCGCTTCAGGATTGCGCCGCCACGTGCCCGAACCCGAGCAAGGCGCGTCGACAAGAACGATGTCGGCCTTACCCACTATATCTTCAAGCGCTTCAATTTCTTTGCCAGGATCGAGCAAGCGAGTATCGATTTCGCCCGCGCCCAGGCGCCATGCGCGCGGCTGGAGCCGCTGAATGCGGTCACGATTGGTATCGCTCGCGACCATGCCCTCACCGCCCCCCATATCGGCGGCTAGCGCAAGCGTTTTGCCGCCGCTGCCAGCGCACAGATCGACAACAATCATTCCGGCCTCGGCGCGACATGCCTGCGAAACCGCTTGGCTGCCCGCGTCCTGAATATCGATCAGCCCCTCGTGCCACATCGGCAGGCCTTCGACGACTAGGTTTTCAGGCAAGCGCACCCCGTCGCGCCCGATCGCTTCGGCTCCGGGAAATTCAGCAAGCACGTCATCGCGCTTGCCCTTGAGAATATTGACGCGCAGATCAAGCGGCGCCCGATCGAGCAGCGCCTTGTGCTCGGCGGGATCGATCAGGCCCGCAAGCCACGCCGAAAGCGGCGAAGGCCCTGCCACAGCGTCACTTTTGCGAAATTCTGCTGGCCCGTAAGGCGAACCGTCAAATAGCGGACGCAGCGCTTTGTCCATGCCGAGGAACGCCGCCCGGCCGCTATGTGGGCGCGTACCGAATGCGCGGATTGCCGCATAAACATGCTCGCGGATCGCACGACGATCCTTCGAACCGACAAAGCGCCGTGTTTTGAACCACTGCGCGAGGATCGTATCGGCTGCCGCTCCATTCTCGCGTGCGGAATCGATAATCAAATCAAGGATTTCAATGGCCGATTGCAGGCGGGCCGATGGTGTCATGTCCTGTAATCAGCGCGTCGGGTAGTTCGGGGCTTCGCGGGTGATCGATACGTCATGAACATGGCTTTCTGAAAGACCCGCATTGGTGATCTGGATAAATTGCGCGCGCTGCTGAAGATCGGCAATCGTCGCTGATCCTGTATAGCCCATCGCAGCTTTTACGCCACCGACAAGCTGATGAATGACATCCTTCGCGGGGCCCTTGTAGGCAACTTGCCCTTCGATGCCTTCAGGAACAAGCTTGAGCTGATCTTTGATATCCTGCTGGAAATAGCGATCCGCAGAGCCGCGTGACATCGCGCCGACGGAACCCATCCCGCGGTATGCCTTATACGTCCGTCCCTGATACAAGAATGTATCCCCCGGCGCTTCGGCAGTACCTGCAAGCAGCGACCCGACCATCACGCTCGATGCACCGGCAGCAAGCGCTTTGGCGATGTCACCCGAAGTCCGCAATCCACCGTCAGCAATCACCGGAATTCCTGATTTGGCCGCTTCTTCGGCAGCATCCATAATTGCGGTCAATTGCGGTACGCCAACGCCTGCGACGACGCGCGTGGTGCAGATTGAGCCTGGGCCAATCCCGACCTTGATCGCATCGGCACCTGCATCGATCAGCGCCCGCGTCGCCGAAGCCGTCGCGACATTTCCCGCAACGATCTGAATGTTGTTAGAGAGCTTGCGAATACGCTCAACCGCCTGTGCCACCATCTTTGAATGGCCGTGCGCGGTATCAAGTACGATGAGATC
>JAYVVW010000010.1:0-1744 GCA_043786595.1 Sphingomonadales bacterium
TCGGGGATAAGCGCTAAATTAGGTTCAAGCGGGCTGCCTTGCACGCGGGCCAGCTCAATCAGGCCATTGGCGGTCTCGGTGCGAAGTGCTGTATCAGCCGACGGCGACGATGCGAGCTTCGTCAGATATTGCTGTGCTTCTTTGGCCAAGGTGGCGCGCGCTTGGGTGTTGCCCGGAATCCGGCGCAGGCGCTCATTAAGGTCAAACAGCATATATCCGGCAAGCGAACGTAGTTGGCCAAAACGCTGGACTTCGGCGGCGCGCGCCGTTTCTGCGGCTGCATAAGAATAGAGCGTTACGGCTAGACCGCCGGTCAGCAGCAAGAACGTCGCCACGGCAGCGCCGACCCCAACCCGGTGACGCCGCGCAAACTTGCCGATTGCATAACGCTTGCCGCCATTGCGCGCGGCGACAACTTCACCGTTGCTCCATGCCCTCACATCGTCGGCGAGTGCATCCACTGAGGGGTAGCGTTCGGCGAAGTCGGCGGCGCTCGCTTGCGCAATGATCGCGGTCAGGTCGGGATCGCCCTTGTCGTTTAGTAACCGGTCGAGAAGGATGCCGAGCGAATACACATCGGACAGCGTTGTTGCGGCTTCACCCGCGACGCGCTCGGGCGCGGCATAGCCCGGCGTCAGGCTCAGGCCCACCAGCGACTTCTTCGCCGATGGCGCAGCTTCAGCATCGGCGGTCGGCGAACGAGCAATGCCGAAATCGATCAGCTTTGCCGTACCGTCCTTGGACACCAGAATGTTCGACGGCGTGATATCGCGGTGAACGATCAGGTTCTGATGCGCAAAGCCGACCGCTGCACAAACGTCGAGGAACAACCGCGTCCGCTCGGCCTTTGATGCCGCCTGCGTATCAATCCACACGCCCAGCGACACACCGTCGACATATTCCATAACGATGTAGGGATCGCCCTTATCGGTCGCGCCGCCATCAAACAGCCGCGCAATGCCGGGGTGCGACAAGTTCGCCAGCGTCTGACGCTCGCGCGCAAACCGTTCGACGAGCGCTTCGGACAGCGCGCCAGGGCGGATCAGCTTGATCGCGGCGACATGATCGAAATCACCCGCCATGCGCTCACCGCGGTAGACCGCACCCATGCCGCCCTGTCCGATCAGTCCGGTAATACGGTAGGCACCAATCCGTTCGGGAAGGCGTTCGTCATTGATCATGTCACTCGCGCCACCGGTGCGCATATTGGCGAGCCGGTCGCCTGCCAGCAATGCCATCAAACGCAACCGCAAGGCGCTGTCAAACTCGCTGTTTGCCTCAACCCAAGAGGCGCGGTCACCAACGGGCATATCGAGCAGCACCTGAAACAGGTCTAGAACGCGGCGTTCGAGTGTGGGGTCAGAGCCCGTCAATGGGATTGGCCAATGCATCGGTTAGCCAGGCACGCGCCGTTTGCCACCGGCGCTTTACCGTGGCTTGCGATACATTGCTGACCACTGCGATGTCGGCCAGCGTCATACCGCCAAAATAGCGCATCTCGACCAATTCCGCCAAATCCATATTAATCGCCCCCAACCGTATAAGCGCGGAATCGAGCATATTCAGGTCAAACGATTGTTCACCCTCAACGCGGGTGTTGAGTTCAACCTTGTGGTGGGCGCGCTTGTCAGTCGCTTTGGCGCGGGCATAGTCGACCAGAATCTGGCGCATCAGCGTCGATGCGAGGGCGATGAAATGGGCACGGTTAGCAAAATCAATCCGGTCAAGCCCGATCAGGCGGATG
>JAYVVW010000011.1:0-12467 GCA_043786595.1 Sphingomonadales bacterium
TGTCCAGAGGTTGTTCGGAGTTCCGGGGTCTTGCGACACATAGGGGGCGAATGCCGCAGTCTGATCGTTGAGCAGCGCGATCAGTTCATCGCGGATCGCATCGCTTTGCGCTTCGACTTGGGCCATCCACGCGAAATAACTGCGATCAAAAAATTCGTCGGCCGGCAGAAACGGAACATGCAGGCCAGCGCACTGATTGGTGTAAACGCGCCGCTTTCCCAGCATGACATCGACACATGCGTCGAAGCGGCGCAAATCGGCGTCACCGGCTGCCGTGCGCGCATCCGCCAGGCCGCGTGTCATTTCATCGGCAAACGCTCTGCCGTGTGCCGCAACAAACGATTGGCCATGTTCGAGAATTGCGTTGAGTCCCTCACCGCGCTGTGTCGGGGGTGGCGCAATCTGCACGATTCCGCTCCACAGAGCAGCGGCTTCACCATTTTCACCAACACGTTCATGCAACTGCGCCATGCGGATCAATGCCATGAAATCAAGCCGATCAATCGCCAGCGCGGCTTCAAGACTGGCGCGCTCGCCCGCGACATCGCCCAATTCGCGCTGCGCTCTTGCCAGGTTTAGCCAAAGCGGTCCGGCGCTTGGATCGGCGGCGGCGGCGCGCTGATGAAACGACACTGCGGTGGCGAATTCACCGCGATTGATGGCAAGAACACCGAGCGAATTCAGCGCGCCGGGATGTTCGGGCACCAATATCAAAAGCTGATGATAAAGCGCTGATGCGGCGTGCACGTCACCGCTTTGCTGCGCTGCGTGCGCGCGCGATAATAGGGCGTTGGTCTGTTGATCGGTCATCGGCCCGTCCCTTGTTAAGCCGTAACGCGATGCCCCAAGCATTAGTGCAAGGCAAGCAGACTGAAGTTCAGCCCCTCGACATAATGCAGTACTACGCCGACAAGCCCGCCAACCACCGTGCCGTTGATCCGGATATATTGTAGATCACGCCCGACCGCCTGCTCGATGCGCGACGTGACATGTTCGGCATCCCAGCCGCGTACGGTGTCTGAAACGAGCGTGACAATCCCGTCGCCGTAGCTTGCCGTCGCGCCGACAATCGTCCGGCGTGCAAAGCGGTTGATCGTCAGTCGCAGGCGCGGATCGTCTTGCAATGTTGTTCCAAGCTGACGCAGCGCTTCACCAAATTTCCCCGCCATCGCGCGCTCCGGATCACGCGCCGCGCGCAATAGCCCTGCGCGTGCCTGTTCCCATAGCCCCGCGATCCAGCGCTGCATCGCCGGATTTTCAACCATTTCATTCTTCCATGTGTTGACCTTTTCCTGCATGTCATCGTCGTGCTGGAGATCAAATGCAAGATCGGCGAGCAGCGAATCGGCCTTCATGCGCAGCGGGTGGCCAACATCATCGGCCATGTCGAACAGCAGCTTGTTGAGCCCCTTGATCAGCGCGTTGGCAAGATTTTCATCAAGCCCTGTCCAGCGCATGACCGAGCCTGCGCGTTCATGCACCATATCGCGGATCATGGCTTCATTCGACGCAAGCACTTCGCTTGCGCGGTTGATGAGGCCGCTCAGGAGCGGCACGTGGCGGCCCTCGCTGATTGCAGCATCAAGCGATTGCCCAAGCAGTGGTGATACATCAAGGCTGCGCAACCGCCCTGCAACGGCCGCTTTCGCCATCCCGCCGAGCCGGTTTTCATCAAGCGATTCGAGAATGTTTGCGAGCAGTTTGGAAGCGCCGTTGCGCATCTTTCCTGCGCCGCCGTGATCGGGGTCAGCGAGAAATCGCCCGGCGGCTGAGGCAACATCGACTTTGCGCATCCGGCGCGCAACGACCGCTGGGGTCAAAAAATTGTCTTTGAGAAACAGCGCCATCGTATCACCGATCCGATCCTTATTGGTCGGGATGATCGCTGTGTGCGGAATGGGAAGCCCAAGCGGATGGCGAAACAGCGCGGTGACGGCAAACCAGTCGGCCAGACCGCCAACCATCGCAGCCTCGGCAAACGCCTGAACATATCCGATCACAGGGTGGATCGTTACATAGGATCGCGACGCCAGATAGACGCACGCCATCAAGACCAAAGTTCCCGTCGCAATCAGCTTTATCCCGCGCGCGCCGCCTTGCGCGGGATTGAAACGGTCAAGATTGAGGCGTTGCCGCACGGTGATAAGACTGCCCTACTCGGCTGGCTCGATGGCCACCTTGCGGCGGCCGAATAGCCGTGGCCGTTCCTTCACCGTTCCGCGCTCACCGCCATTGGTCAGCCAATAGGATAGCCACGGGCCAACCCGTTCTTCCATACCCACGGCAAGGCTGAAACTTGCGGGCACAATCACCAGCGTCAATATTGTCGAGACGATCAGCCCGCCAATCACAGTGACCCCCATCGGCTGACGCCATGCGCCGTCACCCGTGAGCGCTACCGCAGTGGGCACCATCCCGGCGACCATCGCAACCGTGGTCATGACGATTGGTTGCGCCCGTTTATGACCGGCATCGACGATCGCTGTGAATTTATCGACGCCCTTGTCGATCTCCTCAAGTGCAAAATCGACGAGCAGGATTGAATTTTTCGCAACGATACCAAGCAGCATCAAAAGGCCGATCATCACCGGCATTGATACGGGCATGCCGGCAATCAGCAGCGCAAGCGCAGCGCCGAGCGGGGCGAGCAGCAACGAGCCCATGTTAACGAACGGCGGCATGACACGGCGGTAGAGCAGAACGAGAACCGCAAACACGAGGAACACCCCTGAAATTACGGCAACAATGAAGTTGAAAATGAGTTCGGCCTGCCAGCGGCGTTGGCCAAGCTCCAATTTTTTGACACCCTGTGGCAATTTGCTCAGCGCGGGTAGAGCGTTAATTTTTTTGTCAGCATCGCTCGAAACATAGGATTTGCCCGTTTCAGGGTCGACAGCAAGATCAGCGCCGACGGTAATGCGGCGTATCTGGTTGCTCCGTTGAATCACCGTTGGCCCTGATCCGAAGCTGATTTCAGCGACCGTTTTGAGCGGGACCGAACCACCCGACGAAGTAGCGACGGGAAGGTTTTCCAATGTCGAAAGATTACGACGTGAGCTTTCGCTGAGCGATACTTTGATCGGAATCTGGCGGTCAGACAGTGAGAATTTCCCACTATTCTGATCAATATCGCCAAGCGTCGCGATCCGTATCGTCTGGCTGAGTGCTGTCGTGGTCACGCCCATGCTCGCCGCAAGATCAAGCCGTGGCTTGATTGTAATTTCGGGACGCTGCAAATCGCCACTGACACGCGGTGCTGTGAGTTCTTTCACGCCCTTCATTTCTTCGGCAAGGCTGCTTGCAGCGGCAAGAAGAACCGCAGGATCATCGCCGCCGAGCGTGATCGTCACATCGCGGCCGCTATTTCCAGGCCCGCCCTGATTTTGCGATACGAACGAGACGCGCGCATCGGGAATTTCACTCAACCGTTTCGACCACAGCTTTTCAAAGTCGATACTCGATTGTTCGCGGTCGCGTTTGAGCGTCAGTCGAAGCGTCGCACTACCCGGATTGATATAGGCATATGCAGCATCGACCACCGGCGCTTCGCGTTTGAGCATTTCCTGAACGCGCGTGGCAACCGCAGCCGTCTGCGCGGTGGTCGTGCCTGGAACCTGCTCGATCCGGATACGGCTATAATCATAGTCAATCGTCGGCTGAAACGTGAATGGCAATTGGCTAAAACACAGCACAGTCAGCGCAAGCGATGCGCCGCCACCCGCGACAGTCAACAACCGGTTTTTGAGCGACCAGTTCAGCACCCCCATATACCAGTCCATCATCTTGCCTTCGCCGTGGCTTTCCTCACCGTGCGCTTTGAGGAAATAGGCTGCGACCATCGGCGTGATCAATCGCGCAACAGCAAGGCTAAGCAAAACGGCGACGACCACCGTCAGCCCGAAATTCTTGAAAAACTGCCCCGAAATACCGGGCATCAGGCCAACGGGCAAAAACACCGCGACAATCGCCATCGTTGTTGCGAGCACCGCAAGGCCGATTTCATCGGCGGCGTCAATTGAAGCCTGGTACGCGGATTTACCCATTCGCATATGCCGCACAATATTTTCAATTTCAACGATGGCATCATCGACAAGCACCCCCGCGACAAGGCTGAGCGCGAGCAGGCTGATCTGGTTGAGACTGAAACCCATCAAATCCATGAACCAGAAGGTCGGGATCGCCGCGAGCGGGATCGCAATCGCCGAAATCAGCGTCGCGCGTATGTCACGCAGAAACAGGAACACCACAAAAACGGCAAGAACCGCGCCTTCGATCATCGAAATGATCGCAGAATTATATTGCTCCTTGGTGTAATTAACGCTCGTGAACAGTTCGGCAAATTTCACTTTCGGATTTTCGGCGGTTAGTTTGTCGAGCTCAACGACCGTCGCATCATAGACCGAAACGTCCGACGCGCCTTTTGATCGTTTCACTTCAAAGCTCAACACCTGACGGCCGTTCATCGTCGAAAAACTGCGCTGTTCGGCGAAACTGTCGCGCACGTCGGCGACATCAGCGAGTTTGATCGCGCGCCCAGATCCGACGGCAATCTGCGTCTGCCCCAATTGATAGGCGCTTGCGGCATTGCCGACAACGCGGATCGCCTGTTCAGAACCCGCAATCTCGGTGCGCCCGCCCGCCGCGTTGGTATTGATCTGTCGCAGTTGAACGTTCACCTGCGATGCTGTGATGCCGTAAGATTGCAGTTTGGCAGGATCGAGGATGACGCGGATTTCACGGCTCACGCCGCCACTGCGATCAACGCTCGACATCCCCTCAACACTGCGCAAACGCTTGGCAACGATGTTGTCAACATACCAGCTCAATTGCTCAAGCGTCATGTCGGTCGCTTCTACCGAAAAAACGGCAATCGGCTCATCGTTGATGTCGACGCGCTGAACTTGCGGTTCGAGAATACCTTCGGGCAGATCGGAACGGATATTCGAAACGGCATCGCGGACGTCGTTCACCGCGCGGTCAATCGGCGTGCCGATCGCAAACTGGATAAAGACCGTCGCAGAGCCTTCACGTACCGACGAATTGATTTCATCGACGCCGTTGATGTTGCGAACGGCGGCTTCTACTTTTTGCGCGACCTGCGTTTCAAGCTCAGTTGGCGCCGCGCCGGGCTGGCTGATCGTGATAAACGCTGCCGGAAACTCGATGTCGGGATCCTGCGTTACGCTCATTCCCATGAACGCGATAATGCCAGCGAGAGTCAGAGCAATGAACAATACGATTGGCGGCACCGGATTGCGGATGGCCCAAGCCGAAATATTGCGAAAGTTCATGACGTGGCGCCTTTACTTCGCAAGCGTCGCACGGACGGGTGCAATCGTTTCACCCGGGTTCAGGAATGCGCCTGCGCTCAGAACGACATGTTCTGAACCGTCGAGCCCGCCTATGATCGGAATGCCCTTATCGGTCACCCCGCCCACAGTGACATTGCGGCGCACCACTTTGTTGCTCGCATCGGCGATCAGAACGTAATTACCTTTGTCGTCGCTTTGAACCGCAGATTCGGGAAGGATCGGTGCATCGATCTGCCCCGAATAGATTTGCGCGGTTGCAAACCCGCCAGGGCGCAGCGCACGGTTATACGAAAGCGCGATGCGTGCTATCCCCTGGCGTGACTGCGGATCGATAATCGGCGCAACTTGAAACACCTGTCCGGAGAATTTTTCCGCGCTGCCAACGGGCGTCACGTCGGCACGGATCCCAACCGACATCCGCGCCAGATCAGCCTCAGCCATTTCCGCCTTGAGTTCAAGCGCACCACCACCCGCCAAGCGGAACAATGCGGGCGACGCCGAACTGACGACCTGACCAGGCTCAACCGCGCGCGACAGGATGAGACCATTTGCCGGCGCGCGCACATCGAGGCGGTTGTTGCGGTTACGCCCTTCATTCAACTGGGCAACAGCAACGGCAACGCGTGCCCGCGCCGAATCGCGCGTTGCCGCTTTACGGTCAAGATCGGCCTTCGAAATGAAGCCCCGCGCCACAAGCGCTGAAGCCCGGTCCATCTCCGACTGCGCCAGCCGTGCATCGGCTTGAGCCACCGTGACTTGCGCTGCCAATTGATTTGCCTGCTGATTTTGCACTGCGCGGTCAATCGAAACAAGCACTTGGCCCTGCCGCACCCAAGTGCCGGGCTCTACCCACACCCGCGTGACCAGACCGCCTTCTCCTGACACACCGATTGGCATATCATGACGCGCAGCCAACGTACCCGTCGCCGAAATGACATTTGTGACCTGGCTGCGACCGGGTACGACCACCGTCACCTTTGCAAGCTGCTTTGCGGTTGCAGCCGCTTTGGGCGCAGCGGTTTTCGAGCCCGACGAAAAAATCGCGGCGGCAATGATTGCGATGGCGATTATCACGCCGACAATGATCCACATGCGGCGGCGGTTTGGCGTCGCTGCGGAGCCGCTTGGGTCGTCATAGTCAGCCGATTGACGTGAGATTGACGTTTCGAAATTCATTGTAGTTCTGCCTCAATCTGGTCGTCGCGACCCGATAATCCGAATAATCGACCGTATTATAAAAATAAGTCACTTATCTCAAGTCTAAACGTGCATGATTTGCTGCACGGCAACATAAAGTTAGATCGCTACGCGGCTTAAGCAGTTGAATCCGCAATTTAATGTGGGCATTCGACCAAGTGGCGACAAGCCTCGACAAGCAGCCAACATGCTGTTCAGCATTGATGCAGTCGCCACTTCGCTAATATGACATCTGCACACATGTGCCGCGCAGAGACTGAAAGGAGTTCAAATAATGAAATCAATCGCCGCCGCAGGGCTTTCCATCGCTGCCGCCATTCCCGCAATGGCAGACGCGCAGACGATAGTGACGCAGCCGCCAATTGCTGGCACTCGGCTGGAAATCAGCGTTCGCGGCGAAGTGAGGCGTGTGCCCGACATCGCCGTAATCTCAGCAGGCGTGGTAACGCAGGCGATTGATGCGGGCCAAGCGATGCGCGACAATGCCGCCCGGATGGTGCGCGTGCTCGCGTCGCTCCGCAAGGCCGGGGTTGCCGAGCGTGATATCAGCACAACCGCTGTCAACCTCGCGCCGCAGTACCGTTACAATAATAACCAGCCGCCGGTGATTACGGGCTATCAGGCGAATAATCAGGTGACCGTGCGGTTTCGTGACGTCGCCAAATCGGGTGCTATTCTCGACGCGCTTGTCAAAGAAGGATCGAACGAGATCAGCGGCCCTAATTTGATGATCGACAAACCCGAAGCCGCGCAGGATGAAGCGCGTATTGCAGCGATGACAGCCGCGCGGTCGCGTGCCGAGCTTTACGCCTCGGCAACGGGCCTGAAGGTCAAGCGGATCATTTCGATCAGCGAATCCGAAGCCGAAGGCGGACGCCCGATACCAATGACGATGATGAAAGCGTCGCGCGAGGCCGCTGATACGCCGATTGTGCCCGGCGAACAGAGCGTCGGGATGAACGTCTCGGTCGTGTTCGAACTGCAATAAGTGATGCGACCGCGCTCGACATGAGCGCGGTCGCAAATTTTTAGCGGATCGATCCGCGACGGAAAAAATTGATCGCGCCGAGCAGCACGATTGCGCCGACAAATGCGACGATGAGCGACGGAATGTCGATGCCATCGCGCAGCCCCATCCCGCCCATCCCGAGCAGGCTCCCGGCTACGAATTTGCCGATCAGCGAACCGACGCAGCCGACGACAATATTGAGGAAAATGCCCTGCTGTGCATCGGTATTCATCACCTTGCTCGCAAGCCAGCCGATGATACCACCCATAATCAATGTAATGATCAAACCCATTATACATCCCTCCTTCTATCCCGGACTTGGGTGACCGGGTAGGACAGCATCATGGCACATTCACCGCCAATGGCAACAGGCGACAGTTCCGAACCGGCTGCTTGAAGACGCAATCAAGCGACAGTGATCGTAAAAGTCCGCCCCCACCTTGTTCGACATCTCTGCCCTTTGGCTGCCCTTTGATGAAGCTCAGGACATGCCTGCACGCGCTCAGGAAAAACTGCGGCGGGAATTCGCCTTGCGGTCTGCGCGGCGTTTGAAATTCAAGAGCGCTCGCACCACTAAATTCGTCATTCCCGTGAAAACGGGAATCCACCTCGCAGTCTGCGCGGCGTTTGAAATTAGGGAACGCACGCTCGCCAACACCCGTCATTCCCGCGAAGGCGGGAATCCATAAACGCTGACATTGGGATTATATGGATTCCCGCCTCAGTTTAACCTGAGCGCCTGCAAGCCTGTCCTGAGCTTCGCCGAAGGGGCAGTCGAAGGGCGGGAATGACGATGAGGGGGAAGCGCTAAGATTATGCCGAACGAATTGAGCCGCCAGAATTCTTCCTCACCCCACATGCAAAGTTGTGCGCGGAAACCCAACACCACCCTGACACCCGATTGCTCCGGAAGGATGCCGCTAATTAGTATTGTGTCCCCGGAATTGCCTGCGGAATTGTGTCTGTGTCCCCGAAATTTTTTGTGTCCCCGGAATTGCGATTATCACAGTGACATTCCCTTCAGACAATCTGAGCTGGGGTTATTTGCCATCCAATCACAGGCAGATAGTAGGCACAAACGTCCGAGTTCTTCCGCCGCTTCGCGAGCTTCCGTCCAATCGTGAGAATAGTTTACGCTGGTGCCGTGGATCAATCGGCTTCGACCTGCGTCATAAATTTCAGTAACCACACTTTTCGTCGTGCGTCCATCTTTCATAAGGGCCTCATCTGGCGCGAATCGCAGGCGTGCTCCAATGAATTTTACAATGCCTCGCGCTTTATGGCCTCCGGCGAGCGCGTCCATACTGGCAGCAAACTTTGTGGTCGCCATCTGGTTGGACGTTTCTCGACAGGCCTGATGATACCACCAAAGACTAAGAAAAAGCGCATTGAGCAAATTCGAACGGGTTGTGTGGATTTCGGGGTTCACAAATGCAGACAATGCCTCACCAATTTGGCCGAACTGAGCGCTGTAAAGTGCGTATGTTTTAATCCAGTCTGGTTCGACAAATTTTCCTGTGGGCAGGCCGGATATTGACATGGAGCTGCCTAAGCCGCAGCCAACGCCAAAGCGAACGTGGTGACAAACGAAACTTTTCCCATCATGTTGGAGCTTCATCCATCCCAAGGCTTTGGAAGGACTTTGCCACATCAACGACAATGCGGTCATTGCCAATCTTGCGGCCAAGAGTCCTTTTTCCTCGACGAATTTTGATGAGAGCCCTTTAGTTCCGACGGTGCAAACGACCGGATAATGACCGACGGAATTAAGAACTCCCTTTTCGGTCAAGTAGTCAATAGATTCTTTACGTTTTCGCTGAACTTGGCCGTTCCATTTGGCTGACAGCCGCCGCATCGCGACATTAGAGACTCGCCCATCCTTGTGAGCGCGATCAAGCCATTGGAGACGCTCGTCAAAATTGACTGGCCCAATTGTAATCGGGTAAATTCCGTCGCCGACCAGCAATTGGCAACCCAGCATCAAATCCACCGGTTTTCCGTTAAAGGCTATGGCTTCACTGATGCGAGCTTCAACCTTTTTTTGAATCTCAACGCTAATTCCATCAGTCAGGAGGCCATGATCAACCGCTACTAACGACTGTGCAAACGCACGTTGAACCAAACTTTCAAATTCTTGATTGTTTAGTGCCGATTTCAACGATTGATTGTTATTCAATAAGATGTGAGCGTATTCGGATATCGCAGCAATAAGCTTATCAGTTGCTGCGAGAGAACGACCATCACCTAACCAAAGTTGTGGGGGGAAACTGAACCCCGAATCGGCACCCGTCTGCAGTGGCTCCCAAGTTATATTTTGCGCGATCTCCAGTTCTTTGAGAATCGTAGCGAGAAGTTCGATCTTTTTTGCCATATTTGGAATCATAGCATTTTGTCGGGCGGGAGCCAAATTCGCCTACGCCGTCGCGGATGCCACCATCCCGTTCAACCCTGGAATTACGGGAGGAATTCCGGGGACATTGCGTAATGGAATTCCGAGGACACAATACTAATTAGCGCGGGGGAATTCCGGGGACACAATACTAGTTAGCGCCATCCTCCAATTCAAACCGGCACGCAAGTTGCGAGATGGGAATTCCGGGGACACAATACTAATTAGCGCCATCCTCCAATTCAAACCGGCACGCAAGTTGGAGTTTCGGAGAAATTCCGGGGACACTATACTAATTAGCTCAAAAGCCCGGCAGCAGGCGTTTCTAAATCATATTGCATCCCCACACCCTTGCCCAGATCACCCGACGCCGTCAGAATCTATGGCTTGACCATCACCAATACGCTGTTGCTTCGCGCCACTGACCAACCATGTGGCGATCGCGAGCGTTAAAGTGGCTGCTGTTCCGGCGGCACCCGCAGCGAAAACCAGCGCTAAGCCCTGCGGCAATGCGGCGATATTGAGCGCGATCGCGGCAACCCCAGCCAGCATCGCCAGCACCCCGATGATTGTGCCGATTCTGCTCCCCATCTTGAACACCGCAAAACCGAGTATCACACTCGCCAATCCTATAAGCGCTTTGGCGAGGAAGAAAAACACAAACGCGCCCGCCAGAACGGTATCAAATAACAGCTTGCCACTGTCACCAGCCTGTGACGGCGGCAGAAACATTGATAGGCCCATGCCAGCCTGAAGCGCGTTGAGCACGCCCGAAATTGCGACGGCGGCCCAGATCAGGCGGTAACGGTCATATTCAGCGAGCGTAGCCAGCGCAGCAACGGCAAGCACTGCAAAAGCAACCGTCTCAATCGCCCAGATGGTCGATCGCAACGGCCAGCCTTCGACGATGCCAACGTCAGCCAGTAGCCCGACATAGGCAATTTGCGTCACGATCGAGACAAACAACATGAAGGCGACGAGCTTGAGATATTGCGATGCTGTGCTGGTCATAGATTGCTCCCTGTTAAAATTACGGCGCGTCGCTCACCCGATGACGGAGGCTGCAATGATCGTATCATTAGGCTATTTCGTGCAATTTGCCACGGTGGTTACATTTGGAATTCCGGGGACAGAATTCGGGAATTCCGGGAACAGCCAAATCAGCTGGCCACCCCCATCAACCGCCACTTCGTCACCCCGAGCGAAGTGCGGCAATCCAGTTCTCCAGTGTTACCGCCCTTTGTCTGTTGAGAAGGAGCGAAGCGACTGCGGCAATCCATAAGGTTGCGCAAACATTGGAGGATTGGATTGCCACGCTTCGCTCGCAATGACGAAGTGGCGGTTGATGGAGGTGTCCAATTCAGGGCTCGCGATCGAGCAGCGCCTCACTCATCCGCAAACTGCCGCCGATGGTGGTCGCGACGGTGGCAAGACCAGCAGCGCCGGACATGTCAGCCATCAAACCTTCGCCCGGAATGGAGAAAAATCAGTGCCTTCATCAAAGAGATCAACGCCTTCATGGCGTTTCAGACGATTGACGACGGCGTAAGTCGCAGGTGTCAGAATGATTTCCCAAGCGACTTTCAGCGCCCAATTGGTGACCATCACGGTCGCCACCTGCGTGCTGCTCCATACACCGATGAATGCTAGCGGATAAAAGATCGCGCTATCAACTGCCTGTCCGAAAATCGTCGATCCGATTGTGCGCGTCCACAGCTTTTCTCCCTTCGTCCATATCTTCATTTTGGCAAGGACGAACGAATTGACGAACTCGCCCGCCCAGAACGCGATGATCGACGCCATTACGATCCGCGGCACCTGGCCGAATACGCTTTGATAGGCCGATTGCCCCGTCCAACCCGGCGCAGGTGGCAGGTTCACGACAATCCATGACATGAACGCCATGAACAAAAGCGCGGAAAATCCCACCCAGATGCAGCGCCGCGCGCGTGCATAGCCGTACACTTCGGTCAGCACATCGCCGATCACATAGCCGATCGGAAAGAAGAGGATGCCCGCACCAAACTCCCACCCACCCAGCGCCGCCACTTTGCCTGCACCGATGACGTTCGACAGCAGCAGGATCGCGACAAACGCCGCCATCACAATATCAAAAGTGCGGAATTGCGTAACCGTCGCGGCGCGGACGCCCGGTATTAGTGGCAGCAAAGTAGGATCGTTCATAGTCTCATTCTATCCCGCTTTGCCAAAATCGCAAATCGCGCTATCTGACCCACGGCGCGCGCCCGTAGCTCATCTGGATAGAGCGCGAGACTTCTAATCTTGAGGCAGCAGGTTCGAGTCCTGCCGGGCGCGCCAGTGTAATCTAACATTTAACGTAAACACATAACGTCATAGCTTTTCGAGCTTGGATGCCAGCAGCATCGCATCCGGCGACGCCGGGCATAGTTTGAACTTCGCGACTTTTCCGATCCAGCAACCGCAACCGCGCGGCGTTTTGCTAGGGCCTGTCGTCATTTAGCGGATTCCCAAATTTGAAAAAGCGTGATTCATAGGGAGCCTTCTTGAAGGAGGGCTTTACGATGAAACGCTATGGATT
>JAYVVW010000012.1:0-8721 GCA_043786595.1 Sphingomonadales bacterium
AGCAGCGGAATGAACGCGCGTCCCGACAGGCCAACGCCTGCCATCAGCCGGTCCATCAGAAACGCCGCGCGCACCATATAGCCCGTCATTTCAAGCACGAGGATGAATGCAAACAGGATGAGGATCTGCGGCAGAAACACAATCACCGCGCCGACGCCTGCAATGATTCCGTCAACGATCAGCGAGCGGAACAATCCGGGTGGAAGCAATCCAGCCACTAGCGTCTGAAATGCGGCGACCGCGTCTTCGATCAGCGCAACGGGTGCCTCTGCACCCGCAAACACCGCCTGAAACATTACAAACAGCAGCGCGGCAAGGATCAGCGGCCCGGCCCAGCGGTGCAGCACGACGGAGTCAATCGACTGGCTGATACGCCGCGCGGGTGTTTCTGAAACGATCGCAGCGCGGGCAATCGCACGAGCGGACTTTTCGGGCATACCATGGGGCGTTTCCGGGCGAGTGCCATTGCTCAACGTGGCGATCGCGTCTTTGAGCGCGTCAATCCCGCGTCGCCGCACTGCAACGGTTGCGATCACCGGAATTCCGAGTTCGCGCGCGAGGATGTCGGGATCAAGCTCAAGCCCGTCGCGCTTTGCCATATCAACCATGTTGAGCGCGAGGATCGTCGGCAGGCCGAGCGCGATCAGTTCAAGCGCGAACCGCAGATGGTTTTCAAGATTGCCTGCGTCGACAACGATGATGATGCCGTCAGGTCGCCGCTCGCCCGCTTGTACTCCCATCACGACATCGCGCGTCACCTGTTCATCAGGGCTTGATGGTTCAAGGCTGTAGGTGCCGGGCAAGTCGACAAGCTCGACGGGGCGGCCATCGGGCAGCGTCAGGCGTCCGGCGTGGCGCTCGACGGTGACGCCTGGATAATTGCCGGTCTTTTGCCGCGCGCCGGTCAGCGCGTTGAACAGCGCCGATTTGCCAGCGTTGGGATTGCCGACGATTGCGATCAGCGGGGCAGCGATCACAGCGGTGTCACTACGATCGCAGCAGCCTGCGCACGGCGCAGCGCGACCGTCATCCGGCCGATGCGAAATGCGATCGGATCGCGCGCGATCATCCCGCCGTAGTGGAGCGCCTCGACCAGCGCGCCTGCTTCGAATCCGAACGCCTGCAGCCTGCGCGCCGCCGCCGCATTTTCAAGCTGGTCCCAGCCAATTGTGGCAATCGTTGCAGGGGTATTGAGAGGCAGGAGATCAAGACGCAATCGTACAGACCCTATTTGAGGAATCGTATTTGCGATTGATTATCATTAACGACTGAGATTGACCAGCAATTATCGCGCAGGCCAGCTTTTATCGCGCAGGATAGCGCAATTGGCCGATGAAGCGCGAAACGCTAAACCCGACGCGCGGACGTGACACAAATTTCGCCTTGGCGGTTTCAAACCGCATGATGCCTTCAATCCGCCGGGCAAGGAATTCACGCGTGTCGCCGTGGTCGGCGCTGTCATCGTTGATGAACACCGACAACGTCGCCGAATAGACGCCGCCAAGGATCGCGCGCTTGGTATAATGATTATAGTCGGTTGCAGTGTCGCCTGCCGCGCGCCACATGGCATCGGCGGCGCGCCAGCCAAGCCGGGCAGCACGCGGCAGGTTTTGCGGCATTGCCAATATCGTCAACGCCCTTCGCAGTGCCTCACGGTGCGGCGCGACGATCGCAATCCGTGCCTCGACAAGCGAAGTGATGCGCGCGCGCATCTTCATCGCCGCCAGCGTATCGGCGGTGAACGCACTGCGCATGTCGTCATCAATGCTGGCAAACCACGCGTCGATCATGTCGGTGCGTGTTTCGAACAGCAATGCCGCAACATCGGGATGTGCGCCAAGTACACGTGCCGCACTGTCGACGGCTTTATCGCCCCAGCCGTCGAATGCGGCGTGGCGCGGCAGTTCGCGCGCGATCAGCGGGCGCAACTCGTCGAGCGTCAAATCGGTGATGGGCAGCGGCCGTGCCGGGCTTTGCGCGTCGCTCATGTCTTGTCAGCTCCTGACTGTTCGCGCCAAATCTGGCGGTGACAAGCATTAGATGGGATGCTATCTTGTCCGCGTCAATTGGCAGTGAACCACAGATGGGGGATTTAGGAACGATGGCAAAATTTTTTGGTAATCTGAACGCGGTTGTCGCGGTGGGTTTTATACTCACGGCGGTGTTGCTGTTTGCAACCAACTCGACGGGCAACATGATCGGCTGGATGACCTTCCTCCATGTCCTTTGCGGGATCATGTGGATCGGCCTGCTATACTATTTCAATTTCGTCCAGATTCCCACGATGCCGTCGGTGCCCGCCGAACTGAAGCCCGGCATCACTAAATATATCGCACCAAAGGCACTGTGGTGGTTTCGCTGGAGTGCGGTTGCAACCGTTGTAACGGGGATCGCAGTCGCTGGCAGCAAGCAATATCTCGGGCAGGCGCTGAGCTTTGTCGAAGGGTATCGGCTGATCGGTATCGGCATGTGGCTCGCGCTGATCATGGCGGCAAACGTGTGGTTCATCATCTGGCCAAACCAGAAAAAAGCACTCGGCATTGTTGAGGCCGATGCAGACACCAAAGCAAAAGCGGCGTCGACGGCGATGATGGCATCTCGCACCAATTGCGCGCTTTCGATCCCGATGCTGTTCGCGATGGTATTGCAAAATCTTGGCGGCGCGGTCTAGTCGTTCGTTTTCCTGTCGGGCTGGCGCACCAGGATCAGCGCCAGCCCGATCAGAGCCGCGCCCGCGATATCGCTTGCGCCCAATTGTTCACCGTACAGTCGCCAACCAATCACTGCGGCGATCACCGGCTGGATCAGTAGGCCAATTCCGATTACGATCGGTGACAGCCGACCCAGCACCGACACCATCAGACCCTGCCCGATCACCTGGCTCAACAGCGCGAGCAGGATCAGCGGCGTCCAGTCGCGCGGCATAATCGTTTCACCCAGCAACCACGCGGCGAACAGCAGCGGCAGCGTGCCCGCAAGCGTTGACCAGGCAATCACCGGCCACTGTGCCAGCTGGCTGCGCGCCTGCCCGATCACTACAAGATAGCCAACGTAGCAAATCCCGGCGAACAGGCAGAGCAGATCGCCGATGAAGGTCTGCGGCGAAAGTTGATACGAGCGACCCATCAGCAGCGCCGTGCCAATTGCAGCCAGCGCAAGTGCAAAGCCCTGCGCACGCGATGGCATCGTCCGCGCGATGATGAACGCGTAAAGCGGAAACAGGAAGCTGGCCGAATTGGCGAGCAGATTGGCGTTGGCCAGCTTGGTTTTGAGAATCCCGAAGTGCCAGCTTGCAAGGTCGCCTGCAAAAAATAGCCCCGCGATAATGAGCGTTAGCAGCAACGCGCGATTTAGCCGAACGATCGGCTGTCGCGTTATCGGCGCCATCGCAAACAGGAACGGTGCGGCGAGCGCTAACCGCCAGAATGCCGAAGCGACCGGGCCGGTATCGGCAAGGCGGACGAATAGCGGCCCAAATGACAGCGCGATATTGGCGATCATCAGCGCGGCAAACGCATAACGCGGCGGCGCAATCTGAGCTTTGTCCGCGACTAGCGTTTCTTGGCTCGACGAATTCCCCACAAACCCCCATATCGCGAGCCAGCATTTTTAGACAGGAATTTTGATGACCAGCCTATTCGATCCGATCGATCTTGGAGATATCCACGCGCCCAACCGTATCCTGATGGCACCGCTCACGCGCGGTCGCGCCGATGCGCAATCGGTTCCGGGTGAACTGATGAATATTTATTATACGCAGCGCTCCGGTGCGGGCCTGATCATTTCGGAAGCGACCGGGATTAGCAAGGAAGGGCTCGGCTGGCCTTACGCGCCGGGGCTGTGGACCGATGCGCAAGTCGAGGGCTGGAAACCGATCACCGATTCGGTGCATGCGGCTGGCGGCAGGATCATCGCGCAGCTGTGGCATATGGGGCGGCTGGTCCATTCGAGCTACAACGACGGCAAAGCCGGGGTGTCGGCCTCGGCCACGATTGCGCCCGGCAATGCGCACACCTATTCGGGGCGTCAGTTGCTTGAAGAAGCGCGTCCGCTCGCGCTTGATGAAATCCCGCGTGTGATTGCCGATTATGTCAAGGCTGCGGAAAATGCGAAGCGCGCCGGATTTGACGGCGTCCAGCTGCACAGTGCAAATGGCTATCTGATCGATCAATTCCTGCGCGATAACAGCAATTTCCGCGATGACATTTACGGCGGCCCAGTTGAAAATCGCATTCGTCTGCTGGTCGAAGTGACCGAGGCGCTGATTGGTTTTTGGGGCGCGGGGCGTGTTTCGGTACGGCTTTCACCCAACGGGATGAGCCAGGGTGCCGATGACGGCAATCCGTCGGCGCTGTTCGGTGCTGCGGCCAAGGCGCTGAGTGATCTCAAGATCGGATTTCTCGAACTGCGCGAAATGAATCCGGCCGGTACCTTTGGTGCGACCGACGTGCCCAAGCAAAGCCCCGTGATCCGCGCCGCATTCAATGGCCCACTCGTGATCAATTCTGATCTCAATGCGCAGAGCAGCGCCGCAATCGTCGAATCGGGTGCGGCTGACGCAGTCAGTTTCGGGCGTTACTTCATCGCGAACCCCGATCTTGTTAAGCGGATTGCCGAGGGAACAGTTCTGGCTGAATCAAATCACAAAACCTGGTATTCAAGCGGAGCCCAAGGTTACACCGACTATCCAAGCTTTAGCGAAGCCGCTGCTTGACCCAATAACCACCCATGAACAGTGCGCCGACGAGCACGCTCGTCCACAGCTCGATCGCATGATCGTCTGAAAATCCCATCAGCACCAGCACCGCGACCATGCCAAGGATCGCCGCGCAGGTGCCGTAGGGGTGGAGCCACATGCGGATTTGGAGGCGATCGGGCGCTTGTGCATCAAACTGACGACGCAAACGAAGCTGTGCAGCCGCGATCAGCAGGTAAATGAACAGCATTACCGCGCCTGATGCGTTGACGAGAAAGTTGAACACGCGGTCGGGCGACAGCACCGACGCGGCAAGCGCGACATAGCTGAACAGGCTGGCAATCAGGATCGCGCGCACCGGCACCTTCTGCGCGCTTAATTGCACGCATGATTGCGGCGCGTCGCCGTGTCGCGCAAGTCCGAACATCGCGCGTGAGGTGATATAAATGCCCGAATTGAGGCAAGACAGCACCGCGACGAGCACGATCGCATTCATCACGAGATCGGCCCAAGGATAATCCATCTGCCGCAGCGCATGGGCAAAGGGTGATGTGCCGGGCACAATCTCGTTCCACGGCACGATACAAACGATCAGCAGGATCGACAGAACGAAGAAGATCAGGATGCGCGTTGAAACCGAAATCGTCATCCGCGCGATGGTTTTTGCGCCGTCTTCCGATTCGGCGGCTGCAAGCGTCGCGATTTCAGCGCCGCAAAGTGAGAAGATCGTTGTTGATACGCCGGTAAAGATCGCAGCGATCCCGGCCGGCGCAAAGCCGCCGTTGCTCCACAAATTGCTGTAAGTCGGCCCGGCCGGCGCGGTGAAGCCAAGCACATAGGCCGCGCCGAGCAGGATGAAGACAATGATCGCGGCAACCTTGGTTGATGCAAACCAGAATTCAAATTCGCCGTACGACCGCGCCGACATCAGATTGACCGCAGTCAGCAGCGCCATCAGGACGACGCCGACCTGCCAGACCGCAAATTGAGGAAACCAGCCGGTAATGATTTTTGCCCCCGCGATCGCCTCAATCGCGATGACGACGACCCAGAAATACCAATAGAGCCAGCCAACGAGATAGCCCGCCCAATGGCCCACACCGACGCGGGCGAAATCGGGGAATGTCTGGACGCCCGGCATTGCGGTCGCCATTTCGGCGATCATCCGCATCACCAGCAGCACGAGCAGCCCCGCCATCGCATAGCTCAGGACGATCGCGGGGCCGACGGTGCTGATCGCGGTCGATGATCCGACGAACAGCCCCGCACCGATAATCCCGCCAAAGGTGATCATCGAGACATGGCGCGATTTAAGCGATCGGCTCAGCTGCGGCCCTTGCCCTGCGGTGTCATCAAGCGCGGTTATCAGGCTCATCGATCAACTCCCCATCGGCGAACGAAATCGCCTGTCAAACACACCGTCGGGCAAAGTCGTGCAATGATCAAGGGGGAGACGTGGTGCCCGGGGACGGGGTCGAACCGCCGACACTGCGATTTTCAGTCGCATGCTCTACCAACTGAGCTACCCGGGCCTCAAGCGCTGCGACATGCCGCGCTGCGAGCGGTGCCTATAATCAGGCGATGGGGTGCCTGTCTAGCCACTATCAACGTCTAATCGCAATCGGCGTCTTCATCCACCTGAGGCCGCGCGGGGACGCGGTATGCCTCGCCGAGCCAGTTGAGAAGATCGCGGTCGCGGCATCCCTGGCTGCAGAACGGGCGGTGGATGAGCGATTCAGCTTTGCCGCACAGCGGACAGCGCGGGGGATCAGGCGGGATTGACATGAATGTGGCCATAGCCGCGCACCGAAGCATCCGCCACTATTTCGACGCCAGCACCCGCCATCCGCTGTGCTGCCATGACGAGCGGGCGATAGGGTTCGGTTTCGAGCAGCGTCGCAATCGCGGGTGTCGTGGTGCAGCAGCGTGCGCCAAACCCGGTTGAGCGGCTTGCTTCGCGCAGTAGCATCAACGCGCATGTCTCGTCGCTCAGGGCTGCGCGGCGGGTGCCGAACAGCGTGTCGAGGATCGACGCGCGCGGCTTGGCGCGGATCACCTGCATCAAGCCAAATCCGTTGACGCTGGTACGTTCAAACCCGCGATCATCCGCCGCGCTGGCTTGATCAAACACCGCCGCAATGTGCGCGCGCGCGGCCTTGTTTTCAGTGCTTACAAAGTCGATGATCGCCGCGCCGCCAATCTGGAACAGCCGCAGTAACCGCGCAATTTCGTGCGCCGCGGTGGGGTTGATTGCGCCAACGTCGCCGGTGCCGTCAACGTCAAAGATCAGCCCGGCTTTCGTGCGTTCAAACCACACGCAGCCGCCTTCGATTGCGGACACACCCGCGCTGGCGAGGTCGAATGCGTCGTCAAACTCCTTGGGCGCGGGTATGACGCGGTCTGCACGCGCCGCGAGCGCGTCTTGCCATGCTTGCGCGGCTTGCGCAGGATCGCTGATATTCCCGTCTGACAAGGCCGCGACGGCGCGCTTTTGAAGCCCCGGCTCGGCAATGCTTTCGCGGTTTATCGCGACGCGGATCGCAGCGCCTTCATGTGGAGCGATCTGCGCCGCGATCATCGCCTCCTCGCCGTTCGCAAGCCGGATGAAGCTGCGCTGCGCCGATTTGGCGGTGATCACCGCGTCGTGAATGCTGCCCGTTGCGGCGTGGTTCGCGCGGTGGATGTGGAGCTCGACCGCCGCGCCGTCTTCAAACAGCACCGCGCGCGTTTCGCCCGGCGACGCATCGAATGCAACCTCACGCAACGCCGATGCCAGACGCCAGAAGCAAACCGCGCGTTTCAAACAGCGGCAGGCCGATCACGCCCGAATGGCTCCCCGAAAGGAAGCGGACAAACGCTTCGGCGCGGCCCTGAACGGCATAGCCACCCGCTTTGCCGTGCCATTCGCGGCTGATCAGATAATCGGCGATCTCGCGTTCGCTCAGCCGTTTGAAGGTCAGGATTGTTGACGACAGGCGGTGGCGCGCGGTGCCGTGTGCGTCGATGACGCTGACCGCCGTATGGACGGTATGCCGCCGCCCCGAAAGCAGCGTCAGGCAGGCGCGCGCGCTACTTTCATCCTCGGCCTTGGGTAAAATCCGGCGACCGACGCCGACGACGGTATCGGCGGCAAGAACGACCTCCCCGCCGTGCCGCGCGGCAACCAGACGCGCCTTTTCAGCCGCAATCCGCACCGCATAAACGCGCGGGGTTTCGCCCTTTTTGGGTGTTTCATCAAGGTCGGCAGGATCAACGGCGCACGGCACAACCCCGATCCGTGCGAGCAATTCAATCCGGCGCGGGCTGGCCGAAGCGAGGATCAAATCACTTGAACCGGTAAGTGATCCGGCCCTTGGTCAGATCATAGGGGGTCAGTTCGCACAGAACATCATCGCCCACGAGCACGCGGATACGGTTTTTGCGCATTTTGCCCGCCGTATGTCCCAATACTTCGTGGTCATTTTCAAGCTTCACACGGAACATCGCGTTGGGCAACAGTTCGACGACCGTGCCACGCATTTCGAGTAGTTCTTCCTTGGCCATGCAATTCCTTGAGCGCTAAGCGGCTGATTTGGAGCCGCCCATAGCGTGCAAAGCGGAAAAAGGGAAGCGGAGAGGCAAATGCGACACCGGCGCGCGGCACGTGTGGGAAAATGAGCCTATCTGGAATTTAGTGCTTGACAGCGTCACGCTGTTCTGGCATATTCAGTCACAGTGGAAAGTTGCGAGTCGGCGCTTCTCCACGTCATTCCTCAAACGCATATTCCTCCAGCCCAGCGCGTTTCGTGCTGCCTGCCACGGTGTGATCAGCCGTGCAGTTGCAGTGCGCTGGTGATCGCTACCGCCCCGTCGTCAACCCCGCGAAAGCGGGGGCCAACCGCTTCAACAAAAGGAATTGTATGATGAGAAATCTGGTTGCCTCCATTACTCGTCATCAACTCAGTTGAGCATCTCTGATTTGAGCGTTTGCGATTATGATGAGTTTTCGCATGGTAGCGGTGAGTGCGACGATGGGTTTTTTACCA
>JAYVVW010000013.1:0-12455 GCA_043786595.1 Sphingomonadales bacterium
CAGGCACATCAACCATCATCCCCAGCCGCTCAATCCCTGCGGCCCAGCCGACCGCTGGCGTGTGCGGGCCGCCGAGTGTTTCGATCAGGCCGTCATAGCGCCCGCCGCCAATCACCGTTCCTTGCGCGCCCAACCGGTCGGTCACGAATTCAAACGCGGTGTGGCGGTAATAATCAAGGCCGCGAACAAGCCGTGCGTCGCGTTCCCATGCCACGCCTGATGCGTTCAGTCCGCTCGTCACGTTTTCGAAAAAACCGCGCGCCTCGTCGCTCAGGTAGGCGTCGATATCGGGTGCGCTGTCGGCGATCGGGCGATCACGCGGGTCTTTGCTGTCGAGAATCCGCATCGGATTCACCGATAGTCGTTTCAGGCTGTCCTCGGACAATACAGCGCGGTGCGCCTCAAAATGCGCAACCAGCGCCGCGCGCCAAGCGTCACGGCTCGGCGCATCGCCCAGCGTATTGAGCTTGAGCGTGATCCCGTCATTGATGCCCAATTCTTTGAGCAACTGATCGGCAAAACAGAGCAGTTCGACATCGGCGGCTGGCTCACCGGCCCCAATCACTTCGGCGTCAAGCTGATGAAACTGCCGGAACCGTCCCTTTTGCGGGCGTTCATAGCGAAATAGCGGGCCGTGCGTCGCGACTTTAAGTGGCGCATATTGCTGCCAGCCTTCGGTGAGATAGGCGCGCGCAATGCCTGCGGTAAATTCGGGCCGCAGCGTCAGGCTATCACCCCCGCGATCCTCAAACGTATACATTTCCTTCGAAACGACGTCGGTGGTTTCACCAAGCGACCGCGCGAACACGGCGGTCGATTCGAACACCGGAACTTCGATCCGCTTGAAACCGTAAAGCCGCCGCACACGGTCAAACGTCTCAACCACATGGTGAAAGCGGTCGGCGGTTTCACCGAGCATATCCTGCGTGCCGCG
Organism: Sphingomonadales bacterium; assembly: GCA_043786595.1. Taxonomy (GTDB): domain Bacteria; phylum Pseudomonadota; class Alphaproteobacteria; order Sphingomonadales; family Sphingomonadaceae; genus Aquisediminimonas. The sequence goes on from JAYVVW010000013.1 coordinate 935, forward strand.
TACCGGGCGGGGGGTATCAATCTTTGCCATATCGGGCGTGTCTAGGCGAACCATCACGCTTCCGCTAGACTCGTGCAATGCCAGGCCAGAACATTCACAACGAAATGGCGCGCAAGCCCGTTTCGCACCGGTTGCGCCTGTTTGTAATCGTCCTCATCACGGCAAGTGCCGCCAGCATCTGGGGCGTCGGTGTCGTGCGCGGCATCATGGCGGGCTTTGATATTGCAGCACTTGCTTTCATCGTGTCGTTGCACCCATTGCTGAAGCTGAAGACCGCACAACAATTGAAGCAGCACGCAATGATTGAAGATGAAAGCCGCACCTGGCTTTTGGCAGTCGGCGGGATCGTCAGCCTGGTCATATTGGGCACTGTCACGATCGAGCTGGACGGATCGGGTCAGTTGACACTCGCAGCCAAAGCGCTGGTTGTCGTCACACTCGCGCTATGCTGGGTCTTCGGCAATCTCATCTATTCGTTGCACTATGCCCATCTGCATTATTCCCGCGACGGTGATGATGGCGGACTACATTTTCCCGGAACTGACGCGCCCGATTACTGGGATTTCATCTATTTCGGGATGACGCTGGGCATGACCTTTCAAACATCCGACGTTGAAATAAGGACACCCGCGATCCGCAAAATCGTGCTGTGGCACACGCTCGCGGCGTTTGTTTTCAATCTTGGCATTATCGGATTCACGATCAACTTGCTTGGAAGCAATTGATCGTTTCGACCGCGTTCGCCACTGGACGGATTTGATATTTCACGGCATCAATCATGACAGACTTCATTTAGGAAAATTCATGATCCGCCTTTCGATTGCCATCCTTCTGGCCACCTGCACCACATCTGCGCTTGCCGAAGAAATATCTGACACGAACAGCCGCCGCAACGCATCTGGATCGGCCCCACAGAACAGCATATACCGCGACAAAATGACTCTCAGCATTGACGCAACTGACCTTGACCGCGGCATTTTCAAGGTAGTTCAAAACATTCCCGTCGCAAAAAACGGTGCGGTTACTTTGTTGTTCCCGAAATGGCTGCCGGGCAATCATGCGCCACGCGGCGAAATTGAAAAGCTGACGGGTTTGGTATTCAAAGCTGGCGGGAAAACACTCGAATGGAAGCGCGACCCAATCGATGTATATGCGTTCCACATCACACTGCCTGCCAATGCAACGTCGGTCGAGGCGCGGTTTCAATTCACGTCTGCAACAGCCGAAAATCAGGGCCGCATCGTGATGACGCAGGAAATGCTAAACCTGCAATGGAACAATATGTCGCTGTATCCGGCTGGCTTTGCGACACACAGCATCCCGGTGACTGCAACGGTAAAATACCCCACTGGCTGGAAAGCCGCGACCGCACTTCGCACGGCAAAAATAAGCGGCGATAGTGTCGAATATCAGACGGTCGATTATGAAACGCTGATCGATTCGCCGGTGTTTGCCGGCAAATATTTCAGGTCTGAACCGCTGGGTGGCAACGTGACGCTAAACATCGTCGCCGATGCCGCCAAATATCTGGTGATCAAGCCCGAACAACTCGCAGCGCACAGCCGCCTCGTCACACAGGCTACCAAGTTGTTCGGAACGCGCCAGTTCGACCATTATGATTTTCTGCTGTCGATGACCGACACAATGAGCAGCATCGGCCTTGAGCATCATCGCAGCTCAGAAAACGGCGTGAACCCGGAATATTTCACCGAGTGGGACAGTGGCCCTGGCGAACGCAACCTGCTGCCGCACGAACTGACGCACAGCTGGAACGGCAAACACCGTCGCCCTGCCGGACAAATGGTCACCGATTACCGCACCCCGCTGGTCGACGATCTCCTCTGGGTTTACGAAGGGCAAACGCAATTCTGGGGATATGTCCTTGGCGCGAGATCGGGGCTCTACTCAAAGCAGGATACACTCGACGCGCTTGCCACCATCGCCGCCGGGCTAGACAGCCGACGCGGGCGTGACTGGCGCAGCCTTGATGATACGACCAACGATCCGGTGATTTCGGCGCGTCGCCCCAAGGGCTGGGCTAGCTGGCAGCGTTCGGAAGATTATTACAACGAAGGGCTACTGATCTGGCTTGAGGCCGATGCAATCATCCGTGCGCAAACCGCCGGCGCAAAGTCGCTGGATGATTTCGCACGCGCATTTTTCGGCACCAAGGAAGGCGACTTCAGCGCCAAACCCTATACGATTGACGACATTGTCAGCACATTCGATGCAATTACGCCGTATCGATGGCGCGCTTTTTTTGATGAACGGCTAACCGAAAAGGCGGCTGGCGCGCCGCTCAACGGACTGACGCAGGGCGGCTACCGGTTGATTTATACCGATGTACCAACGCCCTATTTCAAAGATGTTGAAAAACAGACCAAATCGATCAACCTGACCTATTCAATCGGCGCGACGATCAGCAAAATGAAGCTGACGTCGGTGCTGTGGGATGGGCCGCTGTTTAACGCGGGGCTGACGACTGATACCGAACTGATTGCAGTCAACGGCAAGACTTACAGCGACGATGCTATCAAGGACACAATTACCGCGGCCAAGGGCGGAAAAGAACCCATTCGCTTGATCGTCAAAAACGGTGACCGTGTGCGTGAGGTAAGCGTCTCCTATTTTGGTGGCCTGCGTTATCCGCGGCTCGAACGCACGAATGTTGCTGACGGTGGAATTGATTTACTGTTAAGGGCGCGGCCATGAGAATTGATCTGATCCCTGCGGGCGACGATGTCCCGCATAGTCTGAATGTCCTGATCGAAGTCCCGATTGGTGGCGAACCCGTAAAATATGAGATCGACAAGGCGTCGGGGGCGTTGTTTGTCGACCGCATCCTCCACACGTCGATGCGCTATCCCGCGAACTACGGCTTCATCCCGCACACGCTGGGTGAGGACGGCGATCCGCTTGATGCGCTCGTCATCGCGCGTTCGCCAATCGTGCCGGGTGCGGTTATCCGCGTCCGCCCGGTTGGCGTACTGCTGATGGATGATGACAAGGGCGGCGATGAAAAACTGATCACCGTACCGGTCGACACCACCTTCCCTTATTATTCAGAGATTAACAGCCACGAACAATTGCCGCCAATCGTGACGCAGCAAATCGAACATTTTTTCACCCACTATAAAGACCTTGAGCCCGGAAAATGGGCCAAGCTCAATGGCTGGGGCGATGTCGACACGGCAAAGCGTATCATCATGGAAGCGATCGAACGCGCCAAGGCACACGGCATTTAATCGTCAGCCAGCGCCTCAAGCGCGGCACCATCAAGGCGGTGGACGGTCCAACCATCCATCGCCTTGGCACCGAGCGCGCGGTAGAAGCCGAGCGCAGGCTCGTTCCAATCAAGCACCGACCATTCAAGCCGGGCGCAATCGCGCGCTACGGCCAACTTTGCGAGATGGGCCAAAAGTGCTTTGCCCAAACCATGCCCGCGCGCTTCGGGCGCAACGAACAGGTCTTCGAGATAAATTCCAGGTCGTCCTGCAAAGGTTGAAAAATTGTGGAAAAACAGCGCAAATCCGCGCGGTATACCCTCGATTTCGCCGATGACAACTTCGGCCATGGCATGTGCGCCGAACAGATGCCGCGCCATAACCACTGGATCTGCTTTTGCCTCATCACCAAGCTTTTCATATTCGGCGAGATCGCGAATGAAGCCGCAAATCAGATCAATGTCTCCGGCGACCGCCGAACGGATTGAAACTGTCATAATGCTGCGACCTCCACATGAACAACCTGCGCGGGCTTCTGCCGCGCCGCGATGATGCAACCTGCCACGATCAAAGCTGCGCCAATCAGCGTCGTCGCGGTCACAGCCTCGTTAAAAAATAACCAACCGAAAAGGGCGGCCCAGATGAATGCGGTATATTCCACCGCAACCAATATTTGCGCTTCGGCGCGCGCATACGCCCAGGAAAGCGCGCCCAGGCTCAAAAGTGCCAATACAGCGCTGATCGCAAGGTTTGGCAAATGCTTCACATCAGGAACGATCGCGAAGAACGGCGCAAACAATGCAAGTGCGACACAAACGGTCAAATTTTGAAAGAATGCGATCTCAACCGGCGATGCGATTTGCGCCTGTTGTCGCTGCAAGATCAGATTATATGAGTATAAAACCGCTGACAGGAAAATCGCCGCAACACCCCATTTGGCATCTGTCGAAAATGGTGCGCCCATCTTGCCAATCAGGATGACGATTACGCCAGCAATACCCAGCACCGATGCGATGATCGTGCCCCGGCCAATTTTCTCATCGAGCAAAAGCGACGCGAGGTAGAGCGTGATCAACGGGGCGATGAAAGAAAGCGCAACCGCCTCGGCCATTGGCACACGCGCCAATCCCCAGAAAAATGCCACCGCCATCACTGCCGCGATTCCCCCGCGCAGGATGTGGAGCCGTAGCGTTGCCCGTTGCGGTAGCGGTACACGCGCGGCGAGAAAAACGATCCCGCCCAGCACTGCGCCAATCGCACAACGCCACAGCATCGCGTTATAAGCCCCGATCGCGATCGAAAGCCCCTTCATAAACACGTCCATCAGCGAAAACACCGCGATGCCGAGTGTTGCCATCGCAAAGGGGATCGCCGGATTGATCGTGCGCATGCTCATCCGCAGCGCTGTAGCCGACTCGCCATGAAGTGCCACCCGCAAATTAGCGCGAACGAAGCGCCGTCAGTTCGATCTCGAATTTCATTTCGGGCTTCACCAGGCCCGCGACAATGCATGTTGCCGCAGGTCTGATGTTGCCAAAACATGCACCAAGCACCGCGCCGATTTGATCCCAATAGCGTGCATCGGTGATGTAATACGTCGCACGGACGACATCGGCGAGTGTGAAGCCGCCTTGCGCCAGCGCCTTTTCAGCCACAGCCAGCGCATTGCGTGCCTGATCGCGCACGTCATCGGGCATCACGCGCGTTTCAGGGTCGTAACCCGTTGTACCCGCCACGAAACACCAATCGCCCTGCACGACCGCGCGAGAATATCCGACCTGCGTTTCAAATGGAGAACCCGAGGAAATCAGTTGGCGCATCATGCAAAGACCTTTTCATAAAGCGCGGGCTTGAAACCCACTATGGTTTTGCCGTCATGTTCAACGATGGGGCGCTTGATCATTGACGGCTGTGCGGTCATCAGCGCGATTGCCTTCACCTGATCGAGAACTGCCTTTTCGTCGTCAGGCAATTTTTTGAATGTCGTTCCAGCGCGGTTGAGTACCACTTCCCAACCATGCGCGTTGCACCAGTCGGCAAGCTTGTCCACATCAACACCAAGCTTTTTGTAATCGTGAAAGGCATAGTCGACACCGTGGAGATCAAGCCATACCCGCGCTTTTTTAACCGTATCACAGTTCGCGATGCCGTAGAGTTTCACGCGCATGTGCAGATCATTCCCACTCGATGGTACCCGGCGGCTTGCTGGTATAGTCGAATGTCACGCGGTTGATCCCTTTGACCTCGTTGACGATCCGCGTGGCGGTGCGCGACAGGAAACTGCTTTCAAACGGATAGACATCCGCCGTCATCCCGTCGGTAGAGGTCACCGCGCGCAGTGCGCAGACGTAATCGTAGGTGCGACTGTCCCCCATCACGCCAACGGTGCGCACGGGAAGCAGCACCGCAAAGGCCTGCCAGATTTCATCATAAAGGCCAGCCTTGCGAATTTCATCAAGGTAGACGGCATCAGCAAGCCGCAAGATATCGCACCGCGCCTTGGTGACTTCACCGGGGATCCGGATCGCCAGCCCCGGCCCCGGAAATGGGTGCCGTCCGACAAAAATACCGGGAAGGCCGAGCTCTCCGCCAAGCACGCGCACTTCATCTTTGAACAGTTCGCGCAGCGGTTCGACCAGCTTCATGTTCATGCGTTCGGGCAGGCCGCCAACATTGTGGTGGCTCTTAATCGTCACGCTCGGCCCACCGGTGAACGATACGCTTTCGATCACGTCGGGATAGAGCGTGCCCTGTGCAAGGAAATCAGCGCCGCCGATGCGCGCGGCTTCCTCTTCAAACACCGCGATGAATTCGCCGCCGATGAATTTGCGTTTTTTCTCAGGGTCGGTGAGGCCCGCGAGCCCCGATAGGAAGCGATCTTCGGCGTCGACGTGGACAAGCGTAATCCCGTAATGCTCACGAAACAGCGTCACCACTTGTTCGGCTTCGCCAAGCCGCATCAGGCCGTGATCGACGAAAACGCAGGTCAACTGATCACCAATCGCTTCGTGGATCAGCACCGCTGCAACCGCCGAATCGACCCCGCCCGAAAGGCCGCAAATGACTTTGCCATCACCAACTTGCGCGCGGATTTCGGCAACCTTGGTATCGCGGAAGCTCGCCATCGTCCAATCGCCCGCAAGTCCGCAGACATTGTGGACAAAGTTTGCGAGCAGCCGTGCGCCATCGGGCGTGTGCACCACTTCGGGGTGGAACATCACGGTGTAATATTGCCGCGCCTCGTTGACGCAGATCGCAAACGGCGCGTTGGGCGATGTGCCGACAATTTCAAACCCTTCGGGTGCGATCGTCACACGGTCGCCGTGGCTCATCCAGACGGGATAGCGGCCGCCAACTTCCCAAATGCCGTCGAACAATGGGCTCGATTTGAGAATCTCGACATCCGCGCGGCCAAATTCGGCGGCGTGCCCACCTTCAACGGTGCCGCCCAATTGGGTGCACAACACTTGCTGGCCGTAGCAGATTGCAAGAATTGGCAGACCCGAATCGATGATGGCCTGCGGGCAACGTGGACTGCCCTCGTCGGTCACCGAAGACGGCCCGCCAGCAAGGATCACGCCTTTGGGTTGCATCCGCGCGAACGCTTCGGCAGCGCTGTTGAACGGCGCGATTTCACTATAGACGCCCGCCTCACGCACGCGCCGCGCGATCAACTGCGTCACTTGACTGCCGAAATCTACTATCAGGATCGAATCTTGGGGTTGTGCGGTCATGCAGCGCCGATAATGTCAGCCCCGCATACTGTCCAGCAGATGCTGAGGTGTGGGCACCACTGTGGTACTAATCTGGCCTAAATAGCCGCGGCCAGCTTATTGTAGTGCAACACCGTTAGCATCGATAAACAGATCAGCTATCGCGCCGCCGCGCACGGTGCAGCGAAAACTGCGCGTTGCGCCGCTTGATTTGCGCCAACCCGCCCGGCTTTCGATGACGCCCGCAACATCCCAGCCATTAGCCGCCACTGAAACATCGGTGATGTCGCGCACGCTCGATGCTTTGCCGACACGCGTTTCAGCAGCAATCGCGCACGCGTCAACGGCATCTTTCTCGGTCGCAATCGTGCCAATCTCCGATGAAAGGCGGCTGTCGTCAGATTCGCTCGCCGAACGGCCAGAGCGATCACGATTTTTCGATGACGATGCAGCAATGGCGGCAAGAAAGCCAAAGACTGCAATTGCCGCAAGGACGCCACCGCCGCTGATCCGGTCACGGTGATGCCCGTGGCCATAACTACGCCCGTGACCATAGCCTCCGCGATCGCGCGCCATCGCGGGTGCGCTCGCCGCGACTAGCATTGCCGCCGCGATGGTAGTCGATACACAACGACGATAAATTGACATGTTCGCCCCCAGAAACTTACTGCTCCAATCCAGATGATCGGTCACGCTAACTTCCCGAACCTGTCGCGTGCATGAACAGATCAGGGTGGCGGCGGCTTCACGTCCAATCCAGTCCATTTTGCAACGAATGCGTAGGCGTCGGCAAACTCGGCGACGATCTTGTCAACTGGCTTGCCGCTGCCGTGTCCGGCGCGCTTCTCTATCCGAATGAGGTGCGGTCGCGCTCCAATCTCGGCGGCCTGGAGCGCGGCTGCATATTTGAAGCTATGCCCCGGAACCACGCGATCATCGGTATCGGCCGTCGTCACCATGATCGCGGGATAGTCCTTGCCCGAATTGATGTTGTGATAGGGCGAATAGGCGCGCAACACCTTGAAATCGGCTTCACGACCGGGATCACCGTAATCGTCGACCCAATATTTGCCTGCGGTGAAGCGATTGAAGCGCAGCATATCCATTACGCCGACGGCTGGCAGTGCGGCTGCAAACAGGTCTGGTCGTTGATTGACGACCGCCCCGACGAGCAACCCGCCGTTTGATCGTCCTTCGATCGCGAGTTGCGCCTTCGTTGTCAGCCCCTGCGCAACCAGATATTCGCCCGCAGCGATGAAATCGTCGAATACGTTCTGCTTTTGCGCAAGCCGCCCGGCATCGTGCCACGCTTTGCCATATTCGCCGCCGCCGCGCAGGTTGGCGATTGCCAGTATCCCGCCCTGTTCAATCCAGGCCAGCCTCGCGGGGCTGAAGCTTGGCGTTTGCGCGATATTAAATCCGCCATAGCCAGACAGCAGAGTAGGCACGGCTTTATTGGCCCGGTCTTTGCGCCGGACAACAAACATCGGCACGCGCGTGCCGTCCTTCGACGGGTAAAAGCGTTGCTCGGTAACGAAATCGGCGGGATCGAAACCAAGCTTTGGCTGTGCAAATAGCGTCGTCCTACCCGTTGATGTATCAAACCGGTAAAGTGTCGGCGCAATCGCAAAGCTTGAAAAACTGAAAAAAGTTTCGCTGTCACCGCCCTTGCCGCCAAATCCGGCCGCTGTCCCGATGTCGGGAAAACGGATCGGGCCGATCAGACGCCCGCTTAAATCGCGTAATTCAGCCTCTGACTTTGCATCGCCAAGATACGCCAGAATGAGGCGTTCGCCGACGAGCGAAGCGCCAACAAGCGCATCGTTCCCCTGCGGGACAATTTCGCGCAGCGGCGCTTTGCGTTTTTGAACGTCAAGCGTCACCAATCGCCGGCGCGGCGCATTTTTGTCGGTGAGAAAATAGAACGCGCTGCGAACCGTACCCGCGAGTTCCCAGACATTATCGAGCCCCGAAACGAGCATGCGCGGCTTTTCATGGCGACCATCAAGCGGCAAAACGTTGAGCTCATTATTGGTTCCGCCGTCAGACGATGAGATGAGCAGATAGCGCCCATCATCGGTGACTTGCGCAGTGTGCAAAAGGTTTGGCCGCACAGGCGTTGCGTAGATTTTGAGATCGCTCGCCTGCGCGGTGCCCAGCGCATGGAAATAGATGCTGTGATTTTTTCCCGCCGACTGAAACGCTGCGCCTTTGGCTGGCTCGGCAAAGCGCGAATAATAAAACCCGCCCCCATTGGCGGCCCAGGCCTGCGCCGAAAACTTCACCCATTTGATTTCGTCGGGCAGTCTTTTGCCCGACACGACATCGAGCACATGGATGATACGCCAATCGGTTCCGCCGTCTTGAACGGTGTAAAGCAGGCGGCTTCCATCATCGCTCGGCATCCATTCGCCAAGCGCTGTTGCGCCGTCCTTCGCCCAGCTATTGGGGTCAAGCAGCAGACGGGGAGTACCGTTCGCGCCGTCGCGCACCATCAATACCGACTGGTTTTTCAAGCCGTCGTTATAGGTGTAAAAATAGCGATTGGCCGCCTTGCGCGGAACGCCAAACCGTTCGTAGTTGAATAATTGCTTCATCCGCGCGGCAAGCACTCCGCGCGCGGGCAATTGCGCGAGATACGCCTGCGTCGTTCGGTTTTCGTCGTCGACCCACTGCGCCACTTCGGGATCGACACGGACATCATTTTCGAGCCAGCGGTAAGGATCTGCAACGCGGTCGCCGAATTGCGACTCGACCAGTTCAACAACGCGCGTCGCCGGATAGGTCGCTTTTACGTTTTCGGGCAGAGAACCAGCACGCACGCTCGGGGCCATGAGAACTCCACATAAAATGACCGCCAGCCAGAGAAAAATGACGCGCAAAGGTGGGAAATATGATCGTCTAACTGTCATTCTTCATCCCTCCTTTCACCTGATTCGAATCAGAACGTAGCTGGAACACCCCCCTGTAGGAAAGCAGTTTCTTTCCAAGACTGGATTTTTAGTTGCGACTCTGGTATAACGATTGCAACGAAGCGGCTGCGCCCTGCATCTGCGCGAGGAATAGTTTGATTCTGACAGCTTTGCCAGCCCGTTCCCGTCCGCGGGATCGGTCACACAAGTTCACGAGTTCCGCACAAAGAAAGGTAGTTTTGCATGGCTTCCACCGCGCTTGACTTCGATGTTGGTGATTATGTTGTTTATCCAAAGCACGGCGTAGGCCGCGTGATCGAGCTACAAAGCTCCGAAATCGCCGGCATGGCGCTTGAGCTCTATGTGCTGCGATTTGAAAAAGAAAAAATGACGCTCCGCGTTCCGACGAATAAGGCCGAAAGCGTCGGCATGCGCAAATTGTCGTCAGACAAGCAGATGCAGGAAGCGCTCTTCACGCTCAAGGGCAAGCCCAAAGTGAAGCGCACGATGTGGTCACGCCGCGCGCAGGAATATGAAGCGAAAATCAATTCGGGCGATCTTGTGTCGATCGCCGAAGTGGTGCGCGATCTTTTCCGTGCCGAGGATCAGCCCGAGCAAAGCTATTCCGAACGCCAGATTTTCGAAGCGGCGTGTAGCCGTCTCGCGCGCGAATTGGCAGCGATGGAACAGGTTGATGAGCCGACCGCGATCCAGAAGCTGCTCGATATCCTGCGCAAATCCGCAGAAATTTACAACAAGGTTGCGGCATAACCGCTTTCTCTCACGCAAAGTAACGGGGCGGCCTTCGATCAAGGTCGCCTCTTTTTTTTGGGCGATAGCCACCGATCGCTTGCTCAGCTATCAATTGCTGATGAAGCTGTCTCTCTCGCTTACATTTCTGGTCGCGATCAGCGCGACAAATCCCGCACGCGCAGCCGATCGCAACTATGCAATCGGTGATTTCGAATCGATCTTCGTTTCAGGGCCAGAGACTGTCACAATCACAACGGCGCGCGCGACTACGGTTCGCGCAACTGGCGATGCCGCGTCGATCGACACGCTTTCAGTCAGCGTTCAAGACCGCACTTTGCGAATTACCCCGATCATTGGCAATGTGTCGCGTGATCAAAAATCGCGCGGGCCGATTACGCTGCGGATCACTGTCCCCAAACTGAGTGACGTCCGCGTGATCGGCAGCGGATCGGTACAGATTGCAGACATGCGCGGATTGCGCGGCAGTATTGCGCTCATCGGCAGTGGAACGATCAACCTAACCCGCGCGTCAGTCGATACACTCGTGGTGCGCTTGACGGGTGCTGGCACGATCACAGCGGCTGGCACTGGCAAACAGGCAGACATCGACGTCAAGGGTGCAGGTTCGATATTGGCGGGCGCGCTGACCGTTTCCGATCTGAAAGTGACCGCCGCTTCATCAGGCACGATCGAACTGACGGCATTACGCAGCGCAAACATTCGAGCGAGTGGTGCGGGCCTTATCACTGTTTCGGGCCCGGCAACTTGCACGACGGAGAACAGCGGTGCGGGCAGCGTCACATGCGGACGCAGCCGCTAGACTAGGCCGTGTTGACAAAGGATTTCAACCATAATCTTGCAGCGGCGAGGTTGAGGAAGCTTTCGAATGACAGGATAGTCTTGTCGTAGCGGGTGGCGA
>JAYVVW010000014.1:0-6587 GCA_043786595.1 Sphingomonadales bacterium
GCTAGTGTCCTGAATCGGAAGTTCGCTATCATTTAGACTCAATTGTGCGCGAAAGCCATTTCCTGGGAAGGGGATGGATGATGAGCAAGCTACGACTGACGATTGTTGGGGTGACGGCCTCGGAACGGACTGAACTGGAATCTCTGGCGAACCGCCGCAAGACGGCTCAGGCGCTGGCGATGCGGGCGCGGATCGTGCTTGGCTGCGCGTCTGGCATGCACAACAAGGACGTTGCGGCGCAACTGGGTATCGATCCTGTTACCGTCAGCAAATGGCGTCGGCGCTTTCTGGCAGACCGGCTTGATGGCTTGCGTGATGAGCCGCGCTCAGGCGCGCCGCGCACGGTTGACGATGCCCGGATCGCGGCGGTGATTACGCAAACGCTGGAAAGTCTGCCTGACGATGCCACGCACTGGAGTTCGCGCGGGATGGCCCGGACGAGTGGTTTGTCGGTCTCGACGGTGCAGCGCATCTGGCGCGCCTTTGGCCTTCAGCCTCATCGGGAAGGGACGTTCAAGCTCTCGACTGACCCTGATTTTGTTGACAAGGTGCGCGATATTGTCGGCCTTTATGTGACGCCACCAGCCCATGCCATCGTGCTGTGCGTCGATGAAAAGTCCCAGATACAGGCGCTCGATCGCAGCCAGCCGATGCTTCCGATGCGCCCCGGCCAGATCGCCAAGCGGACCCACGACTATAAGCGCCACGGCACGACTTCGCTGTTTGCGGCGCTCGATATTGCCACCGGCTATGTCATCGGAAAATGCTACCCACGGCACCGGGCGGGCGAGTTCCGCAAGTTCCTCGATGAGATCGAAGCCAATGTGCCTGCCGATCTCGATGTGCATCTGGTCATGGACAATTATGCCACGCATAAAACCAAGCTCATCCGCGACTGGCTGGTCAAGCGGCCACGCTGGCATGTCCACTTCACCCCAACCAGTGCCTCATGGGTCAATCAGGTCGAACGCTTCTTTGCGCTCCTCACCGAAAGACAGATCAAGCGCGGCGCGCACCGCAGCCTTGATGCACTCCACACAGCAATCACCAGCTTCATCGAAAAGCACAATGCCGATCCCAAACCTTTCCGATGGACCAAATCCGCCGACGATATCCTCGCCTCCATCGAACGATTCTGCGTCAAACATATGCCAGAACGAACTTCTGGTTCAGGACACTAGACTCGTTTTCACCTAGATTGAATCCGACTATTTCTGGATTGTCATTCCCGCGAAGGCGGGAATCCATAAACTCTGAAGTTCGGAGCATATGGATTCCCGCCTTCGCGGGAATGACGGCAAATGCAAGGTGGTTCAACCTAGCTGCAACCGACTCCATTCGGTTTTCTGCCACCCGTTTGTCCTGAGTAGCCATTGAGCCTCCTGAGCTTGACGAAGGGCGAAAGGGCGTATCGAAAGGCACCGCACGTCGTTCGATACGAGCCTTCGTCAAGCTCAGTCTCTACTCAGGAAAAACGGAAAAGAATTGCCGTCCCCCTCAATAATCCTTCGATATACGCAATGTCGCCGATTGGCGGCCGATGCTTGAGATTGTTGAAAGCAGCGATAGCCACCGCGTGATTTGAAATTCGGCGCGCGTTGCCGAATAGCCTTGGCCGTCAGTGATCACTTCAAAATAGGCGCGCCGCGTCAGATATTTGCCTGCTGCGATCGCGGTGCCTTGGCCGGTCGTCGTGTCAGCAGGCAGGATGCGCAGCCGATCAAGTCCGATGGCATTGCGCAGCGCGTTGATCGGGTTGAGGCCGTTGCCCCCACCTTGAAGCGACGCCACCGCCGAAGCAAGCTGAAGCGCCTCGGGTGCTGACAGATTGGTGATCGACGTGCCAAACAGCAAGCGCGAGAGCAACTCGTCTTGCGGTAGCGCTGGTGTGCTTGAAAACGCAATCTCGGGGCGCTGGCCCGTGCCTGTCATGCGGATCGTAGCGTTTAGCCCCTGCGTATCGCCGTTTGCCACGATGTCGAGGATCGGATCGGGCGGGCTTTCGCCCTGAAAGCGGATCGATCCGCGCGCAAGATCGAAGCGCCGCCCGGCAAATTCATACCCACCGCGCACCAGATCAGCCTGACCGCGGATGGCGGGTGACGTGGCGGTGCCACCTATATCGAGATTGGCGCGCCATTCGCTGTCGATCCCCAGCCCGGTAACCTTTACACGGGCCGGCGCGCGCGCCTTGATCGCGAGCCGCCACGCCGATTGACGGCGGCGCGGCTGGTTTTCGACCGTCGCATTGATCTCTTCGACATTGAGCTGGGCGATCGCTGCGACCGTCGCTGCGGCGCGGCCCAAGCGGTAGCTGCTCCGGTCGAGCGTGACTTCGCCCGAGATCAGCCCGCCGTCGGCATCAGATTTGATCGTCACTGGCCCGCTCACCGTCGCGCCGAGTTCATCACGCGCAATCAGCGTGGCACGCGTCGCGTTGATCGCAAGATCCATTGCAAAGCCGCGCGCCGACGAAAGGTCGAAATTGCCCCGGCCCGTGACGCTGCCATCCTTGCCCGACGTTGCGGTGAAATCGTCGATGACAAGCGATGACCCGCCGAAGCGACCGCGCGCTTTGACACCGGTCAGCACCATGCCCGTGATGCTGCTTTCGATCCGCGCATCGGTTGTGCGGAGTGAACCGACAATCCGCGGATCGTTGACCGTGCCATTGATGTCCGCGCCAATCGCGACGGGGCCTGAAAGGTCGATTGCCTCGATCCCGGTCAGTCGCCACAATGTGCTGCCAGCTCCGTTGAAGCGCAGCTGTGCGGCCATCGGCGCGCGTGAAAGGCGCGCGTTCAGATCGCCGCCACCGCTTGGTGAAAGCTTGATCTGGCCGCGCCCGATCACCTGGCCCTTGCTCATCGCAATCGCGCGCGCGGCGGCATTGGTCGGTGACAGCACTGCGGCAACTGCAACGTCGACGGGTTCGGAGGTGACGATCAATCCCGACCGTGTCAGCCCGCGCACACGCAGGTCGGCGCGTCCGCTTGGTAGTCCGCCGACGGGGGTGCGATAGGTGACGGTGCCGCTCGCGCTGCCGCCAAGCCCAAGGCCGGGGTAAATGACTTCGAGAACGGTCAACGGCAGTTGCGATACTTTGGCGTCAAGTTCAACATCAGCGCCACCAAATAGTCCGGCGATTTCGGCCTTGCCGCCTGCAAATTCAAATTGGGTGGGTGACAGTCGCCAGCCGCCGCGTTCACGAACGATTGTCGCCGGTGCGGTGAGGCGAACTGGCCGCCGGTCGATCGTTCCGCTGCCAACAAAGCTCAACCGGTCGGGCGCAATTTGTGCAACGGTCTGGAGATCGAACGCCCGGCCGCGTGACCCGGCAAAGCTTGCCTTTACTTCGCCCACGCCGCCGCGCATTTTTATGTTCGCAGCAAGGCGGGCAAGCGAAATGCCGCCGCGTGCCAGTCCCTGACCAGTGATCGTCGCGTCGATCGTTGTTCCGGCGGGATCGAGCAGCATGACCGCGTCGAGCTTGCCGCGTTGTGCAGTAATCAGTGGCGGGCCAGCGAATTGCGCCGCACGCGCGGACAGATGCGCTTCGATCCGCTGAATATTCGCTACCGGCGCAAAATCGAGCGTCCCCGAAACGCCGTTCCCGGCAATTGCAAGCCGCCCGTCAAAACCGCCCGTCCGCGATACGAGCGCGCCGCTCGCGCGCAGCCCCGATACGTCGAGCGCGGCAAAGTTGATCGTCGCAGCCGCGCCGGGTGGCAGTGCGAGCGTTCCGTTTCCGGTGAAATTGCCAAGCCGCGACCCGCCAGCGGCTCGCCAGACGTAGCCGCTGTCGACCGGATCGAATATCGCGCGCACGTTGGTGAGCCCCATCGCGTCATTAGGGCGGCTGAGCAGCACATCAACGCGCGGGCGCTCAATGCGTCCGTCAAGTATCAGTTTGACGATCGGGCCGTAGCGCGCCTGTCGTCCGCTCGCTTCGAACTGGAAACTACCGTCACGGCGCCGGATTCCGTTGCCGGTTAGCGTAATGCCGGGCGCGATGAGCCGCAGTCCGTTGAAGTGCATCACGCCGTCTATCCCGCGCACCAGTCCGGTTTCGATGCGCGGCAACCCCTGTGTCAGGCTGGCAAGGAAGGCGTTATCGAGGCGACGTACCCAAGCCTGTCCGCGTCCCGCGACAATTGATCCTTTGCCCGCCGGGCCGGGAATGACCTTGAGGTCGGTTTTGACGTCAACGATACCAAGGCCGGGTATGGCATAACGTTGGAGCTCGCCCGCAAAGCCGACATCGTAGCGCCCCGTCGCAAGGTCGATGACGAGTGTCAGACGGCTGTTGAGCTTGTCCGAGACGAGTTTGAGCATGTCGCCCGTGATCGTCTTTGCCGTCACTGCGAGTTCGCCTGTGACGATGAGGTTGGCAAGGATCCCGCCCGCGACATTGCCGACGCCCGTGACGCGCGACGCTGTCAAACGGACGGGGACACGGACGGGCGACTTTGACAGATAACCGCGACCCGATGCGCGGATGTTTTCAAATCCGGTCTGATCAAAATTAAGGCGCGGGGCGCTGAGCAGATAATCAAACCGCGCGGTGGCGAACGCGCCGTCGAGCATCGCCTTCATTGTCAGCGGCCCGCCGGTCATGTTTGGAAACAGCGCGCGCGATTGAAGCAAGTTCGCCTTGATGTTGAGGCCGTTGTAGCGGCTCGTCGCGAGGTCGATCATGCCGTCAGCGTCAACGCGGAGCGCCGCCGATTGCAACCTGACTGCGCCGTCGATCCGCCGATTGGCAAAGGTTGCGCTGCCGCTGACGGCGAGCAGTGGCGTTGTCAGCCGTTGCAGCTTGCCTTTGGTAATGCTGGCCAGCGCCAACCGGCCATCAAGTGCGAACGTGCCGCTGTCATTGGCAAGCGAAAGATCGGCGATCCGCGCGCCGCTGATGCTGCCGACCGCCTTGCCGCGCCAGTTTTTCCAGCCGCCATCGCCCGTGATGGCAATGTTGAACGGCCGCTTTGTCCCCGCGATGGCACCAAGCACCCCGCTTGCCGGGGCATCGGCCTTGAGATCGAGATCGAAGCGATCGTCGTCAGGTGCTGCGTCAAGCCGGAGCGCGACGCTATCGCCAGCACTCGTCGATGCGTTGAGCGTCACTTTTGCCTGGCTGCTGATGATATCAGCCATGCCGGTCACGCGCCCGGTACGCGCTGTCCCGCTGACCGCAGACGCGATCCGCAGCGTGTCGATCTCAAGCGCGCCGATGTGGATATCGAAACTTGGGAGGATTGCGCCTTTGCTGTCGCCGGGTTTGAGCCGTGGCAACTTGTGGAGCGTCGCGACGCGACTGGCGATGCGCTTGATCTGGAGCCGATTGCTCATCCAACGTTGCGGTGACCAATCGAGTTCGATTTCCGAAGCGTCGAAGAACAGCCCGTCAGCGTCAAACAGCCGCACGCCACGAAGGCGCGCCTTGTTGTAGATCGATCCCTCAATTCGTCCGATGCGGATGCGCAGGCCGGACTTGGGTGTTTGCGCTGCGATCTGATCGACGATGAACCGGTGGCCAACCCCGGTATCGGCCACCCACAGCACGGCGAGGGCAAGCGCGATAATTCCAATCAGGCCGCCCATCAGCCATTTGCCCAGCGCCTTCAAAATGCCTGCCCCAGCGACACAAATACTGTGACGCGCGCGTCACCGGCTTGGCGGTTGATCGGGGTGCCAACGTCGATGCGGATCGGGCCAAAGCTCGAATGATAGCGCGCGCCAATCCCCGCGCCGTAGCGAAGCCCGCTGAAATCAGGGTAGGTCTTTGAATAGATGTTGCCCGCATCAACGAACGGCACGACGCCGAACGGGCCGATGCGGATGCGCGCTTCAAGCGCAATTTCGGCGAGGCTGCGACCGCCGTCGGGGTCATTGGCGATGTCGCGCGGGCCGATCTGCTGAAATCCGTAGCCGCGCACCGATCCGCCACCGCCCGCGTAAAAACGTCGCGACGGCGCGATCGCGTCGCTTTTCGCGCCCTGGATCGATCCGAGCCGGATTCTTCCGGCAAGTGTGATCCGGTCTGAGGCTGGCTGGTAATAGCTCGCGTCGAATTGAGTGCGGACATAGCCAAAGGTGCCATTTTGGAGCGAGACTTCGGGGGATGCCCGGACACCGATGCGGAAACCGCGTGTCGGATCGAGCAGATCATTCGATCCGTCATAATTGAGCGTCAGCGGTGCCGCGCCAACGAAGAAGGTGCGCCGCCTTGAAATCCCCGCGCCAACGACATCGCGTTCATCGGTGGCGATCAGTTCGAGGCCTGCGCTCCACGTCCATTTTTTCTGCCAGATGATGTTGCTCTGCCGCTCGATCCCCGCCGCAATGTCAAAACTGCTCGCCTGAAACGCGCGGAAGTTTGAACGGCTGACACCGATCCGCGCGTTGAGCACCTGGTCACGTTTGCGGAAATTACCCTGACGCAACACGCCGCCAAGCGATTGCTCACGCGTACCGAGCACACCGCGCAGCGTGACGGCACCTTCGGGGCGGATGAGATTGCGATCGGTCCAGCTTGCGTTGACGCGGATGCCTTCGCCGGTGCCATAGCCGAGTTCGCCCGCGATCGT
>JAYVVW010000015.1:0-6808 GCA_043786595.1 Sphingomonadales bacterium
TCAGCTTCGCGCGGGATCAGGTAGCGGAAGCTGCCGCCGGGGCCACCATTCACGATCGAAGAAGCAAAGCTTGTGTCGAACAGGTTTTTGACTTGCAAAATCACACGGAAACGGTCGTCAGCATCAACAACCCCGACCGAGACATCGACAAGCGAATATGCCCCAATCGTGCCCGCTGCTCTTAGTGCTGCACTTGGATCGAACAGCGAAAGCTGTTTCGACTGCGTTGATGTCTGCGTCCCGAGTGTGAAATCAATCCCTCGACCGGTGCGAATGCGGTAGTCAGCGCCGAGTGTAGCCTTCCACTTTGGTGCAAAAGCGAGCGCGGTACCCGAAGGGACAATGTTTGCCGGGTTACCGCCCGGTGGAATCCGGAACGCATCAACTTGCGCATCGGTATATGCAACCCCACCAGAGATGTTGAGATCCTTGATTGGCCGCCAGATCAGATCAAGTTCGCCGCCGCGTGTAGAGATGTCACCTGCGTTGGTAAAGCGCGTTACAACGACGCCTGCAACAATATCAGGGTTGTTCGCCTGAAAATTGTTATACTTGGCATAATAGCCAGCAAGGTTGAGGACGACCTTACCGCCAAACAACGTGTTTTTGAGGCCGACTTCATAGCTGTTGGCAGTTTCGGCTGCGATTGGCCCCGTTCCCACAGCCGTCAGATTGAAGAAGACGTTAAAGGCTGGGCCTTTATAGCCACGGGCATAAGTTGCGTAGAGTGTCGAATTGTTGCTGATGTCAAACTGCGCGCCAGCCTTGCCCGACAGGTTTTCCTTGGTCACCTTGTTACGGAAAGGAATTCGATTCGATGGGCCAGCGATGAACCCGCCGTTCGGCCCTACCAGTCCACCATTGAACACGCCCGCATCAAAATTTGGCTGGATACCAGGACCCGTGAGAGGCGAGACGCGACTATGAAAAACGTCGAGTTGATCAACCGTATAGCGAAGGCCACCTATCAGTCGGAACCGGTCAGCGATGTTGAAAGTTGCTTGGCCGAACAGAGCGAAGTTTTTGAAAACCGACCCGAAAGTGGCTGAGCCGTTCGGGAATGTGCTGGCCGGTGCACCTACTGCACCGCATGGCAGCAAAACGCCGCCCGCTGGCGCCGGATTGCAGACAATGTCACGGCGGGTAAACGTGCGCTCACTTTGTGCACGCGAATAAAATGCGCCAAGCACATAGTCGAGGCGCTGCTTACCCGGCGACGTCAAACGCAATTCTTGGCTGAACGTTTTGCCCGTTTGCGGGCCATCGTCGTGAAGTTGATTCAACCCTGCAAAGGCCGCTCCAACAAAATCACCGTCACGAATTTCGCGATTGTTGTATTTGCGATATGCAGTGATCGACGTGACGGTTTGCCCGCCAAGTTCCGCATCAAGCTGGAGCGAGCTACCATAGCTTTTTTCGATCGTCTGCGTGACCAAATTCTGGTTGATCGTCCGCGTGTTGTCGCGTTGGAAATTGATTCCGGCCAGAGCAAGCAAGCCGAGTCCGGTCGGCGCAGTGCCGATCACCTCAGCGCAGCAATCATCGTTTGATTTGCGGTAGTCCGCAATCAGCGTAGCCTTGACCGTGTCAGACAGGTCGGCTTCGACAATTCCGCGGAAGCCGTAATGTTTATATCCATTCACACGGTCATTGACGTTTGCG
Source organism: Sphingomonadales bacterium (assembly GCA_043786595.1). Taxonomy (GTDB): domain Bacteria; phylum Pseudomonadota; class Alphaproteobacteria; order Sphingomonadales; family Sphingomonadaceae; genus Aquisediminimonas. The sequence continues at coordinate 1,663 of JAYVVW010000015.1, forward strand.
GCAATGTTACGGATGTTTCCGTCATACCGCCCGTAAAAGCCCGTAAAACGGCTGCGAACATTGTCTGATACGGGCAGATTGATAATCCCGCGCCCCCGGTATTCGGACTTGGTGAAAAAACTTGCTTCGATCGTGCCTTCAAACTCATCGGTGGGGCGCTTGCTGATGATGTTGACGACGCCTGCGCTGGCATTTTTGCCAAACAATGTTCCTTGCGGCCCCCGCAACACTTCGATCCGCTCAATGTCGACAAGGTCAGCGAACGCTTCACCCGCGCGGCTGTAAACAACACCGTCGAGCACGGTCGACACCGATGGTTCGCCTGCAATCGAGAATGTTGACGTACCGACGCCGCGCAGGAACAGCGATTGATTGATCGTCGTGCCCGATTTGCGAAAATTGAGCGTGGGCACGAGATACTGTGCGCTTTCAAGATTGACGCCGCCTTGATTGGCCAACGTCGCGCCTGAAATCACCGACACTGCGACGGGAACGTCCTGAAGCCGTTCTTCCCGCTTTTGCGCGGTTACGATGATTTCGCTGACGGCGTCGTCATCGGCGGGTGCAGCGTCCTGCGCGAATGCGGGGCTTACGCCGAGTGCGACAAGCGCGATCGCGCTCGATGCGCTCAAAAATCTTTTCATTGTTTCGTTCCCTTCGAATGCGCCCTTTAATGCGGGCTTGTTGTGTTCAAAAACCAAGTTCGCTCATTGCAACAACGCGCTTTTCGCGCGCGCTGATTTCTGCGGCGGTGCCAATCGCGACCGCGCGCAATCCGTCTTCGGCGCTGACCTCGACTGCGCCCTCGCCGCGCACCGCAGCGATGAATTTCTGATGCTGATACCAGGTTGCGCCGTGGTGGCTCCCCGCGTTGAGCGCGGCTTCATCGACTGAAATGTGCGTGCGTTCGACGGCCTTGTCGCTGCGAAAACCAACGCGCGGACTGTAAACGATGTCGCCTGACGGGATCAGCACTTCGAGCCGCGCCCGATCACCAACGGCTGCAATCTCTTCCTGATTTTCAGCACCGTCGGCAAACATCGACAGATCAAGCATCGCGCGGACGCCGTTGGCAAAATCAACAATCGTGTAGCTGTTGTCGATAATATCGGGCGTGCGCCCATCATAACGCTCGTCAAGGTGATTGACGTCCATCGCGCCCGAACAATAGACGCGCGCCGCTTCGGCGCCGACGATCAGGCGCATCAGGTCAAAGAAATGGCAGCATTTTTCGACCATCGTCCCGCCGCTATTTTCCGAGAAGCGGTTCCAGTCATCGACCTTAACCAGAAAGGGAAAGCGGTGTTCGCGGATCGAGAGCATCCGCAACTGGCCCGCGCGACCGCCGTGAACCTGTGCGATGAATTCGGTGGCGGGCGGCATGTAGCGATATTCCATCGCAGTCCAGAATATCCCCGGCGTGGCGGCGGCGCGGTCTACTACCCAGCGTGCGTCATCGATTGTCGTCGCGACCGGTTTTTCACAAAGGATGTGGAGGCCAGCATCGAACAGCGGCTCAAGCACTGTGCGGTGAGTGAAGTTCGGGCTGGCGACGATCACGGCATCGACGAGACCGGACGCGGCCATCGCCGCACCATCGGCAAATTCGGTAATCGTGCCAGCGCGGTCACCAAGTGCCGACTTTGCGCGGGCAAGCGACGCGTCAAACGGATCGGCGATCGCGACAAGTTCGGCACCCGGCGTGATCGCCAGATTGCTGATGTGCTCAATGCCCATCATCCCCGTGCCGACAAGGCCGTAGCGAACGCTCTTCCCCAACCTATCCACCTGTGCTTATGACAACGATGTCTGAAATCGGTCTTCTCATATCATATAGGCTTTGGGCAAGCCCAATTTGCCATTGTCAGCACTAGGGACTGCGGATTAGGGATAAAGTGTGACACAGTGGCAACGGGGCGGAGCGATCATGACAGCACGTGCGACGATCAAGGATGTCTCCCGCCTTGCTGGCGTTTCGATCAAAACAGTGTCGCGCGTCCTCAACAAGGAAAAATACGTCCGCGATGCGACGCGCGCCAAGGTTGACGCGGCGATGGCCGAACTCGCGTTCAGCCCCAGCCTTGCCGCGCGGTCGTTGGCTGGCAGCAGGTCGTTCCAGATTGCGCTGATTTACGACAATCACAGCCCCTATTATATCCACCAGATCCAAGACGGCGTGTGGGCGCGGTGCCGCGAAGAGGGGGTGCGGATGCTCGCGCAGCCCGCTGATGTTGCCGCGCCGACGATCGCTGCCGAAGTTGGCGGGCTGATCGACGAAACGCATGTTGACGGGATCATCCTGTCATCGCCCGTGACCGACTGTGCGGCGGTACTCGATGCGCTCGTCGCGCGCGGCATTCCGTTCGTGCGCATATCACCGGGAACGAATCACGCGATGACATCATCGGTGTTCATGGATGATGTGCAAGCCGCCGATGACATGACAACGCATCTGATCAACCACGGCCACCGCCGCATCGGTTTCATCATCGGCCATCCCAACCATATGGCAAGCGAGCAGCGTCGCTACGGCTATGCCAAGGCGCTTGACCGCGCAGGGATCGCCTACGAGCCCGAACTCGTCTGCCCCGGCGCGTTTGATTTCACCTCAGGCGCGGCGGCGGCCGAGCATCTGTTGTCGCTACGAACCAGGCCAAGCGCGATTTTTGCGAGCAATGATGATATGGCGGCGGGCGTCCTCTCGGTCGCGCATCAGCGCGCGATTGACGTGCCGTCCGAACTTTCGGTGGCGGGGTTTGATGATACCGATCTCGCAAGCCTTGTCTGGCCGCCGCTCACCACGATCCGCCAGCCAACGCGCGATCTCGCCTATACCGCGGCCAGCCTGTTGTTCAGCATCGAAGGCGGCACCGAACACCGCCGCCTGCAACATATGCTGATCGAACGCCAATCAACCGCAAGGGTGCGGGGATAGGCGGGGGCGCTACCGGTTCATCAATGCGGGAAAGAAGCCTTCATGCGCGGTGCGGAGTGTGGCGAGGGGGATGCCCGCTAGCGTTTGCTCGGAATTTGTCCGCCCAATGTTGACGGCGCCAGCCACTTTCGTGCCAGATGCGACCGTAACAATGAAACGCCCTTGATCTTCGCCAAATGCGTCGCCCACGCCCATTTGGTCGTAATACGCGCCAACATTTCCAGCCAGTGCCATTTCAGCAAGCGCCACTAGAACGCCTCCATCTGAAACATCATGAACCGCAGTTACGATGCCGTTTGTGATCAAATCGCGGACAATTTCGCCAGCGATGCGGTGCTGAGCGAGATCAACCGGGGGAGGCGAGCCATCCTCACACCCGTGCACTTCACGCAACCAGAGCGATTGGCCAAGATGCGATGTATCGCCCCCGATAAGAAGAACATCTTCCCCTTCGCCCTTGAACGCGATCGTCGCGCTCTTGCTCCAGTCGTCGAGCAAGCCAATCGCGCCGATTGCTGGCGTTGGCAGGATCGCAGACCCACCCCCGGTCGCCTTGCTTTCGTTGTAAAGCGAGACGTTGCCCGACACGATCGGCATATCGAGCGCGACGCAGGCTTCGCTCATCCCTTGCAGGCAGCCGACGATCTGCGCCATGATCTCGGGGCGCTGCGGATTGCCGAAATTGAGGCAGTTGGTGATCGCAAGCGGCTTGGCACCAACCGCGCAGAGATTGCGATACGCCTCGGCCACCGCCTGCTTTCCGCCCTCAACCGGATCAGCATAGCAGTAGCGCGGGGTGCAATCGGTGGTCATCGCCAACCCCTTTTTGGTGCCGTGAACGCGGACGACCGCCGCATCGCCGCCGGGACGCTGAACGGTGTCTGCGCCGACCATATGATCATATTGCTCCCAGATCCACCGCCGCGACGCGATGTCGGGGCTCGCCATCAGCTTGAGCAGATCAGCGCCAATGTCAGTGCTTTCAGGAATGTCGCCAAGCGGTTTGACCGCCGCCCATTCCTTATATGCTTCCTGTGTGAGATAAGGTCGATCGTAGAGCGGCGCATCATCGGCAAGCGGGCCAAGCGGGATATCGCACACCGTTTCGCCGTTCCATGTCAACACCATGTGCCCCGTATCGGTGACGTGTCCGATCACCGCAAAATCAAGTTCCCATTTTTTGAAAATGGCCTCGGCAAAATCCTCACGCCCCGGCTTGAGCACCATCAGCATCCGCTCCTGCGATTCGCTCAGCATCATCTCGTAGGGTGTCATGCCGGTTTCGCGGCACGGCACCTTGTTCATGTCGAGTGCGATCCCGACGCCGCCCTTGCTCGCCATTTCAACGCTTGAGCTGGTCAGCCCGGCCGCGCCCATGTCCTGAATCGCGACGATCGCGTCCGATGCCATCAGTTCAAGACAGGCCTCAATCAGCAGTTTTTCAGTGAAAGGATCGCCGACTTGAACCGTCGGGCGTTTTTCTTCGGTGTCGTCAGAAAAATCCGCGCTTGCCATCGTCGCGCCGTGGATGCCGTCACGGCCCGTTTTCGATCCGACATAGACGATGCTATTGCCGACACCGCTCGCCGCTGAATAAAAAATCTTGTCCTGTTCGGCAATGCCAACGGTCATCGCGTTGACGAGAATATTGCCGTCATACGCCTTGTGGAAATTGACCTCACCGCCAACGGTGGGCACGCCGACACAATTGCCATAGCCGCCAATGCCGCGCACCACGCCGTCGATCAGATGGCGCATCTTGGGATGATCGGGCCGGCCAAACCGCAGCGCGTTAAGATTGGCAATTGGCCGCGCGCCCATCGTGAAAACATCGCGCAGGATGCCGCCAACGCCCGTCGCCGCGCCTTGATACGGCTCAATGTAGGACGGGTGATTATGCGATTCCATTTTGAAAATTGCCGCCAGTTTCTTACCATCTGGCCCGTCACCAATATCAACCACGCCCGCATTTTCACCGGGGCCGCAGATAACTTGCGGGCCGGTGGTTGGCAGTTTCTTCAAGTGAAGCCGTGATGATTTGTATGAGCAATGCTCGGACCACATCACCGAAAAAATCCCCAGCTCGGTCATGTTTGGCACATGCCCCATCGCGGCGAGGACGCGTTGATATTCTTCATCGGAAAAGCCGTGTTCGGCGACGATCTGGGGGGTGATTTCAGACATGGCGTTGCCTTTAGCGACACATTCCGC
>JAYVVW010000016.1:0-7625 GCA_043786595.1 Sphingomonadales bacterium
GCTTGGCCCCTCACCCAGTCTCTCCCGCAGGGGGAGAGGGGCGCCGTTTATGCAAACACCCCACCAAAGCTTGCCCCGGCAGTCACCGCTGGTTAGGGCGGGAGTATGAAACATGCTCTCTCTGTCACCCGTGCCCAGAATTTTGCTGACTGGTATCAGGAACTCATCACGCAGGCCGATCTCGCTGAGGAAAGCGGGGTGCGCGGGTGCATGGTGATCAAGCCGTGGGGGTACGGCATCTGGGAACGTATTCAAAAGCTGATGGACGCGCAGATCAAGCTGGCAGGCGTTGAAAATTGCTATTTTCCATTGTTTATCCCGCTATCTTATTTTGAAAAGGAAGCCGATCATGTTGACGGCTTTGCCAAGGAAATGGCGGTTGTTACGCATCACCGCCTGATCCAGCAGGACGGCAAGCTTGTGCCCGATCCATCGGCAAAGCTTGAGGAACCGTTGATCGTCCGCCCGACGTCTGAAACGGTGATTGGTGCAGCGATGAGCCGGTGGATCCAGTCGTGGCGTGACCTTCCGATGTTAACGAACCAGTGGGCAAATGTTGTGCGCTGGGAGATGCGGACGCGGATGTTTTTGCGGACGAGCGAATTCCTTTGGCAGGAGGGGCACACCGCGCACGCCGACAAGGCCGACGCGATGGCCGAAACGCTGCGCGCGCTCGAAATGTACCGCGCCTTTGCGCAAGGGCCGCTCGCGATGCCAGTGATAGCGGGTGAGAAGCCTGAAAATGAGCGCTTTCCCGGTGCCGACGCGACCTATTCGATCGAAGCGATGATGCAGGACGGCAAGGCGCTACAGGCGGGGACATCGCATTATCTGGGCACGACCTTTGCCGAGGCAGCGGGCATCCGCTATCAGGATAAGGACGGCGGCCATGCGCTGTGTCACACGACAAGCTGGGGCGTATCGACGCGGTTGATCGGCGGCGTGATCATGACGCACGGTGACGATGATGGACTGCGCTGTCCGCCGCAGATCGCGCCGCATCAGATCGTGATTATCCCGATGCTGCGCGATGATGATGGCGACGCGGCTCTGCTCGATTATTGCAAGACGCTTGGCGCGACGCTGCGCGCGGCGTCGGCTTTTGGTGAGCCGCTCCGTGTGCTGGTTGATACCAAAGCGACCAAGGCCGCGACGAAGCGCTGGAGTTGGGTCAAAAAAGGCGCGCCGCTGATCCTCGAAATTGGTGGACGCGATGTTGCGGGCGGCAATGTATCGGTGTTGCGCCGCGACGACCTGTACACCGCCGAAGGCAAACTCAACGGCACAGTCCAGAACCGTGACGCATTTGCTACGGCTGCACCTGGCCTGCTTGAGGCGATTGAGGCCAATTTGTTCGGGCAGGCGCAGACGCGGCTTGAGGCGGGGGTCGCGCGCGATGTAACTGACCTTGCCGTGCATTTTGCGGGTGATGAGCCGACGGTCGGCTGGGTTGAGGTGCAATGGGCGCGGCCAACCGGCGCGGCGCTTGATATTATTGTGGCTCAGCTCAAGGCGCTCAAAATTACGATCCGAAACACGCCGATTGACGGGGCTCCCGTCACCGGCACGTGTTTCTTCACCGGCGAACCGGCCGTCGAACGGATTTTGATCGGGAGAACATATTGAGCCATGTTCGGATTTGAATCGAAAGACAGCACCAAGTCTGAACTCTACCATGATCTTCTTCAGGCAATTGATGCGGTGACCGCTGACGAACCCGACCCCGTTGCCAATATGGCGAACGCGGCTGCGCTCATCTGGGAATATCTGCCTGATCTGAACTGGGCGGGTTTCTACCGCTTGGTTGAGAACGGGCTGGTGCTCGGGCCGTTTCAGGGCAAGGTCGCTTGCATCCGTATCGCGATCGGCAGCGGCGTATGCGGAAGCGCAGCCGCGACGCTGAAGACGCAACGCGTTGACGATGTCCACGCCTTTCCCGGGCACATTGCCTGTGACGGCGCAAGCCAGTCCGAACTCGTCGTGCCGATCACGCGTGATGGGCAGCTCATCGCTGTGCTTGATCTTGATAGCCCGTTCCTCGCGCGGTTCGACGCCGATGATGCTCGGGGGTGTGAAGCGATTGCGACTTTGCTCTCGCACAGAATTGCCCCGCAACGGGACGGAAGTTAACCACTAACTAACGTTTTCACTTGGTTACTAAGCTGTTAAACATAGCCTCAATTGTTGGCAAAGCGCCGGCTGCTTGACGTGTTTAACGGGAGTGAGAGTGATGAAAAGCTTTGGTTTTTCGGCAGTTATGGTTGTCCTAATGGCAACATCGGGAACCGCCTATGCCGCCGGTGATTCGGGACGGGTAATTTCATCGCACACCGTTGTCACGCAGCGCCCCATTGCATCCTCGCCTGTTGTCCTTCAGTCGCAGGCTGCGCGTAGCTGGGGTGAGAAGCGTGATGGCCGCTGGATTGGTGGTGCCGATGCGCCCGGCGGATGGACCGCGTATCGCCCGGCATTTCGCGGTTATGCACTCCCGAGCTATTGGCGTCAGCCAAGCTTCGCGGTTGGCGATTATCAGCGTTACGGCTTTGCGGCACCGCAATCTGGCTTCGCATGGTCACGCTATTACGACGACGCGGTTCTCGTCGATGGTTCGGGCCGCGTGGTGGATACTGTGCGCGGCGTGGATTGGGATCGGTTCGATGACCGCAGCTTCGGCTCAGATTTTGCGGGCGGCCGCGATTTTGATGAAGGCGGCCACATGCATGATGGCCACCCAGGCCACGATTCGCGCGACGATGATCGGCGTCCCCACCGTAAAAGCGGCGTTGGGAGCGCAATCGGCAGCATTGGTGGCGCGCTTGTCGGTGGTGCGATCGGCGCCGTTGCGGGTAATTTGATCGCAGGCCAAGGTGAACGCTTGGCAGGATCGCTCATCGGCGGTGGCGTTGGCGCATTAGCAGGTCTGGCTGTTGGCGAAGCGACTAGCAAAGGCAAGCGTTACAGGGGCGACCGTGGACGGCACCGTCACGAACATGGCGGTGATTATCGCCGCGACGACTACGGCTATGGCGATGGCTATTACCGCGAGGGTGGATATCATGATGAGACTTATACGCGCGTGACATACACGCCGGTTGAACCGATCGAAACGACCAGCACGACGACAACGGTGCGAGAAGAGGTTGTTTATAGCCGTGGCGAGCGTCAGCGCGTCTGGATCAAGAAAACGCCAGTGCGCTGTCCGCATGTCCACCGTCCACGTGCGCCGCAGTGTATTACGGGAAGTTGAGCGATTAACGCGGGATGACGTTAAGTTGCACCGCTTGTCCCGAGCGAAGTCGAGGGATCTGCAGCGCACTCAGGTGTCTCGACTTCGCTCGACACAAACGGACTGATTCGACTTAAAGTCATCGCGCCCTAACGCGGCGCTGCGCCACCGAATGTGACTGTGCTTTCAGCACCATTCGCCGACAGCGATGAAATGCCGACGAGCGTATCATCAATGATGACATCCTTTAGCGTGACAGGCGCGGCGTTTTTCACGTCGCGGCTGTTGCTCCAGTTGCTTGCGTCCGCACGCCGCCAATGGACACGATAGCCTGCTGCGCCGGGCGCTTCCCCCCATGATAATATTGTGTCAGTTGATACGGCACCTGCCGCGACGACCCATTTGGGTGGTGGCGGCGCGTCGGCCAGTTCGCGGATCACTGCGATATTTAGCGCTGTCACCTTGGCAAGATAGGCGAAATCCATCCGGTCAACGGTGTCGCCGTAGGCTTTGGTGGCATCACGGCGGACGTCCTGATGTTGTGCGTCATAGTTTTCGACGCCAACTGAAAAGCGGATTGCAGGATAGCCAGCCTCTAGCATTGGCAGGTGATCACCGCCTCTGCTGAAACGATCGGGCCTGCGGACGAGGAAGGGGGTGAAGCCGGGGACGGCGCGCGGAGCGATCCGCGCAACGGCCTTCGCAAGTGCGCGCGACGGCCCGTCATCTTCGCCGCCGTCACCGCGCCGTGTGCGCTGTTCAGTTTCGCTTTCTGAAAAGCGTATGCCTTCGCTGAACACACGCACGCGGTCAGAGACGACACGACCATCCTGTCCGCGGGTATTGCCAACGATATCGTTGTTGAGCATCGCCAGAACATTCCAGCCGCGTGCCTTGGCCGTTTCGGCGAGCAACCGGCCACCGAACAAACCCTGTTCTTCGCCCGACAGAATCGCGTAAATAATCGTTGCGCGGTGTTTCTCGCGGCTCAGTATGCGCGCAGCCTCAAGCACGAGTGCCACGCCCGATCCGTTGTCGTTCGCACCCGGTGCATCGCTCGTCGCATTCATGATATCGGTCACGCGGCTATCGATATGGCCTGCGACGATCACGACGTCATTGAGGTCGCCCGTGCCGCGCTGAATGCCCATCACGTTGACGATCGTGACGCCTTTTGGCGCGCGCGCGCCTTCAAACCGTTTGGACGGCAGATCAATCGTGATACAACCCCCGCACGCCACGCCAACCTGTCGGAAGCGTTCGGCCGCCCACGCGCGCGCAGCACCAATGCCCCGTTTGGGGTCGGCAGGCGATGAGAGCGTGTGACGCGTGCCAAAGCTGACTAGCGTTTCGACATTGGATCGCAGCACCTTGGCATCGGGCGCATTAGGAAGCGCTGCCGCTGCAGCGATCAGCAAAAGACTGTTCATCAACTCAACCTGTCAAGTGTTTGTGAGGAAAGCGAACCCGGAATGATCATCACGGGGCAGGGGAGTCTGCCCGAATCGGCGCCGGCGAAATGGACGACAAGCGGCCCCGGCGAACCCACCGCTGCGGCCCCGAGCACGAGTGCCGCAATGTCAGGATTATGCGCCAGTGTTTCGTGAATGACCTGCACGGCATTGCCCTGCTTGACGGTAAATGCAGGCCGTAGCGCGAGTTCCTGATCAAGCGTTGTCAGCGCGCGCTCGACAAGCGCATTGGCATTTTCCATCATCTCGCTTTCGATCGTTGCCTGAATGCCGCCCCATGCGACAAAATCCTGCGGCGGGACGATTACCAGAATCTGGACGGCACCGCCCGTCTTCGCCGCGCGTCGCGTTGCAAAGCGAAGGGCCACTTCTGCTTCTTTTGTTTCGTCTACTACAACCAGATAAGTACGCATTGCTTTTTTCCACGCTTTATCGCCGCTTTGACACCAAAGGTGCGTCAAATTTTGCCAAACTGCAAGGCGTGGCTCTTTCGTCAGCGCACAGATAGCGCTATCGGTTCCGCGCACAACATCGACCAACAGGTGAGCGAACCATGACCATCGAAATCAAAATGCCCGCGCTGTCTCCAACTATGGAGGAGGGAACGCTTGCCAAATGGCTGATCAAGGTTGGTGATACGGTGAAGTCGGGCGATCTGATGGCTGAAATCGAAACTGACAAGGCGACGATGGAATTTGAAGCTGTCGATGAAGGCGTTGTCGCAGAAATTCTCGTCGCCGAGGGTAGTGAAGGCGTCAAAGTCGGCACGGTCATCGCGCGCATTGCTGGCGAAGGAGAAGAAGCAGCAAAGCCCTCTCCCCTTCAGGGGAGAGGGTTGGGAGAGGGGGCTGTGACGGCTTCAACTCCACCTCCGCCTGCTCCTTCGAAACTTCCCCTCTCACCGACCCTCTCCCCTGAAGGGGAGAGGGAGAAGGGTGACCGCATCATCGCAAGCCCGCTCGCCAAACGGCTGGCGGCGGCGCAAGGGATTGATCTGTCGACGCTGACGGGTACAGGCCCCGGCGGTCGCATCGTCAAGGCTGATATCGAAGCGGTGGCACAAAGCGGGGCGAAGCCGTCGCAAGCGACTGCTGTTGCACCACAGGCGCCCTCGTCAGCACCCGCTGCCGCACCGATCACGAGCGACATCCCGCACGAAGTCATCAAATTATCGGGCATGCGCAAAACAATCGCGCGCAGGTTGACCGAGAGCAAGCAGCAGATTCCGCACATCTACCTGACGGTTGATATCCGGATTGATGCGCTGCTCAAACTGCGCGGCGAACTCAACGCCGGATTGGCGAGCCGCGGCGTCAAGCTGTCGGTCAATGACATGCTGATAAAAGCGCTCGGCGTCGCGCTGATGCAAGTGCCCGCATGTAATGTCAGTTTTGCGGGCAACGAAATGCTCCAATTCAGCCGCGCGGATATTTCGGTTGCGGTCAGCATCCCCGGCGGCCTGATCACGCCGATCATCACCGACGCGGGAAACCGCTCAATCTCTGCGGTGTCGACCGAAATGGCGAGCCTTGTGGCGAAAGCCAAAGACGGAAAGCTCCAGCCGCACGAATATCAGGGCGGCACCGCAAGCCTCAGCAACATGGGGATGATGGGCATCAAACAATTCGATGCCGTCATCAATCCGCCGCAGGGCATGATCCTGGCGGTAGGCGCAGGTGAAAAGCGGCCCTATGTGGTCGAAGATGCACTCGCGATTGCCACGGTGATGTGTGCAACGGGATCGTTTGATCATAGAGCGATCGACGGCGCAGACGGGGCAATGCTGATGAAGGTGTTCAAGGAACTGGTGGAGACGCCGCTGGGGTTGGTGGCATAGGTGATAGCAACGGAACCTAACCCCTCTCCCCTTGCGGGAGAGGGTGGCCCGCAGGGCCGGGTGAGGGGTAGCGCCGCGTCTGCGGCGCAAAAGAGTCTCGCTCAGGTTCAAGCGCGCAAGTCACTGCTCATCCAGCGTGCGCGGTATATGCGCGCGAACCCGACTGACGCCGAACGTAAGCTCTGGCACCTGCTCCGTGACCGGAGGCTCGAACATCTCAAATGGCGGCGGCAATTCATCGTCGATGACCGCTGTATCGTTGATTTTGTCTGCCTCTCGCAGCGTCTGATCATCGAAGCTGACGGGAGCCAGCATGCGGACAGCCGCGACGACGCGCGGCGTGATGACTGGTTAAAATCCCAAGGCTTCTCTATTTTGCGATTCTGGAATGGTGACGTTCTGGCCAACATTGCCGGTGTTGCAGACACGATTATTGCTGCTGTTGAGTCTTTTGGCGCGCAGACGCGCGCGACCCCTCACCCTTCCGCCGCTGCGCGGCGGGCCCCTCCCTCTCCCGCAAGGGGAGAGGGGTTTTGAGCGATCTACGCCAAGTCATACTTAACGAAATCAAACGTTTAGCTGCGCAAAAGGTGAGGTCAGCCGCCTGGTCATATACTTTTCGCGAGCGAGACTGGAATTGCATCGCACAAATGGCTCGGTGTTTTTTGGTCGAAGTGGGGCAATGCCTTGATCGACGCAGGATTCAAGCCAAATGATTGGAATTCGAAAACCGACACAAGTATGATATTGAACAAATTCGCAGAATTAACGATAGAATGCGGCCATATTCCAACTAAATCAGAGATTGATTTGGCCCGCCGTGCTGACGGCTCTATTCCTTCGTCAAGATATGTTGTGTCTCACTTCGGTAGGAAAGCTGGCCTAGCTTCAGCTCTCATAAACCTGTCAGAAAAAAACCCCAGATTTTCTCCGTTAAAACAAATTGTAGCCGAGCCACATATTGATCAGATAACCGAACAAAGAGCGGAGCGAGTCATTGATGGCTGGGTCTATCTGTTAAAATCAGGCGACAATTTCAAAATAGGCCGCAGTGACAATCTTGAACGCCGGGTGAAACAAATTAGCGTTG
>JAYVVW010000017.1:0-3883 GCA_043786595.1 Sphingomonadales bacterium
CTGGCGTCGGCGATGAACTCGATCGTGCCCGCGCCGACATAATCGACCGCCTTCGCCGCTTTGACCGCGACTGCACAGAGCTGTTCGCGCGTCGCTTCGTCCATCCCCGGCGCTGGGGCCTCCTCGATCACCTTCTGGTGGCGGCGCTGGAGCGAGCAATCGCGTTCGAACAGGTGGACGATGTTACCGTGCGTGTCGCCGAATATCTGCACCTCGATATGGCGCGGGCGCTGAATATATTTCTCGATCAGGACATGCGCGTTGCCAAAGCTCGAAGTCGCCTCACGCTGGCACGAGGCGAGCGCATCGGCAAAGTCCGCCGCCGCCTCGACCTTGCGCATCCCCTTGCCACCCCCGCCTGCAACCGCCTTGATCAGCACAGGGTAGCCGATCTCGGCGGCTTGTTCAGCAAGGAAGGCGGGGTCTTGATTCTCACCCATATAACCCGGCGTCACCGGCACGCCCGCCGCCGCCATCAGCGTCTTGGCACCGTCCTTGAGCCCCATCGCGGTGATGCTCGCAGGCGCTGGCCCAACCCAGATCAGCCCCGCGTCGATCACGGCTTGCGCGAACGCGGCGTTTTCAGACAGAAAGCCATAACCCGGATGGATCGCCTCGGCCCCCGTCGCGCGCGCGGCGGCGATGATCTTCTCACCCACCAGATAACTCTCGCGCGCCGGGCTTGGGCCGATATGCACCGCCTCGTCGGCGGAGCGCACATGCAGCGCTTTGGCGTCGGCATCGGAGTAAACCGCAACGGTGCGAATGCCCATCGCGCGCGCGGTGCGGATAATCCGGCAAGCGATTTCGCCGCGGTTGGCGATAAGGATCGATGTGATCATGCTAAATCCTCCCCGAAACGGGGAGGTGCCCCGCAGGGGCGGAGGGGAAGCCGCACACGCACCGCTTCAACAATATGAACCACAACAGCCTCCAATTCATTCAACACACCTACCGCTGAAATCCGCAAAGTCGCAATCCCGTGCGTCCGCAACTGCCGATCCCGCGCAACATCAAACTCAGCTTGATCGCCACGGCTATGCGCCTCACCATCAATCTCGATCGCAAGTTTAGCCTCGGCACAAAAGAAATCGAGCACATAAAAGCCCGCCGGATGCTGCCTGCGGAATTTGAACCCACCGGGACGCAGCTTGAGTTGCTGCCAGAGCAAAACCTCAGGTAACGACATGTCCTTACGCAACCGCCGCGCGCGATGAACGGTCTGGGCGGGAGCCGTCAGCACCTAAATCCTCCCCCTTGGGGGAGGTGGCAGCGAAGCTGACGGAGGGGTAGCCAAGCAGAGCTTTCCCCCGCAACTGCCCCACCACCGCCTCGAGGCGGTCCCCCTCCCCCGCTGGGGGAGGATTTGGGTGCGGATGATCTGGCAGGCGATTTCGCCCCGATTGGCGATGAGGAGGGATTGGATCATTTTTGCTTTTCGTTCTCAAATGAACTTTTGACCCGCCATGATAGCACAGCAATTTCGGCAATAATTATACCAATCATCATTGAGCAATTGATATTGATAAAATTCAATAGAGCCTTTGCAATCTGTGCGATTACCGCTCCGTTTTTTCCGATTAGGCTTGTTATGTCATGAGCAATATCTCGCAGAAAAACTGCAGCGGTCAGATAAATGGCGTGCAAAGCGATGATGGAAATAAAATAAGATGGATTGGATTTAGCCTTTAGATAGGTCTCGTCGCCAATCTTAACTTTTTGAAATGTAAGTTCATCAAGCTTTAATAAAAGTCGCACCAATGTTTTCAAAAGAGGCCACAAGGTTACTACGGCGCAAAGCGCCAAAATCCAGGGGTTTTCGGCTAAAAACTCTATGATTTTTGTGTATATCACATCCGGAACACCCCAAACCGGGGGGCCTCCTCGACCGGCACATTCAGCGCCGCCGCTAGGGCCAGCCCCAACACATCGCGTGTCTGCGCAGGATCGATAATCCCATCGTCCCACAGCCGCGCGGTCGCGTAATAGGGGTTGCCTTCGTCTTCATATTTCTGGCGGATCGGGGCTTTGAACGCCTCCGCCTCCTCAACTGTCCATTTCTCGGCATCGCGGTGGACGGTGGCCAGCACGCTTGCTGCCTGTTCGCCGCCCATCACGCTGATCCGCGCGCCCGGCCAGGTGAAGAGGAAACGCGGCGCATAGGCGCGTCCGCACATGCCGTAATTGCCCGCACCGAAGCTGCCGCCGATCAGCACGGTGATTTTGGGCACGCTCGCGGTGGCGACGGCGGTGACGAGTTTCGCGCCGTGCTTGGCGATCCCCTCGGCCTCATATTTGCCGCCAACCATGAAGCCCGAGATGTTCTGGAGAAACAGCAGGGGTATCCGCCGCTGGCAGGCGAGTTCAATAAAATGTGCGCCCTTGACCGCGCTTTCGCTGAACAGCACGCCGTTATTGGCGAGGATCGCGACGGGCATCCCCCAGATATGCGCAAAGCCGCAGACGAGCGTGCTGCCATATAGCGCCTTGAACTCGTGGAACTCGCTGCCGTCAACCAGCCGCGCGATGACTTCGTGGACGTCATACGGCGCGCGAACGTCTTGGGGAATGATGCTGTAAAGCTCGTCCGCGTCATACTTTGGCGGGCGCGGTTGCTTGAGGTCGAGATCGGTTTTGTGGACGGGGCCGAGGTGCGAAACAATATCGCGGACAATCGTCAGCGCATGTTCGTCATTCTCCGCAACATGATCGACCACGCCCGATTTGCGGCCGTGCAGATCGCCGCCGCCCAGATCTTCGGCGCTGATTTCCTCGCCCGTCGCGGCCTTGACCAGCGGGGGGCCGGCGAGGAAGATCGTCCCCTGATTGCGCACAATCACGCTCTCATCAGACATTGCGGGGACATAAGCGCCGCCCGCAGTGCAACTGCCCATCACGCACGCGATTTGCGGGATTTGTTTCGACGACATCACCGCCTGGTTGAAGAAAATCCGCCCAAAATGATCGCGGTCGGGGAAAACCTCATCCTGATGCGGCAAGTTCGCGCCGCCGCTATCGACGAGGTAGATGCACGGCAGGCGGTTGGCCTCGGCAATCTCTTGTGCGCGTAAGTGCTTTTTGACCGTCAGCGGGTAGTAAGTGCCGCCCTTCACCGTCGCGTCGTTGCACACGATCATGCACTGACGACCCGAGACGCGCCCAATCCCCGTAATGATCCCGGCGCCGGGCACTTCATCGCCGTACAGCCCGTTCGCGGCAAGCTGCCCGACTTCAAGGAAGGGGCTGCCCGGATCGAGCAAGCGCTCTACACGCTCCCTTGGCAGCAATTTGCCGCGCGAAGTATGCCGCTCGCGCGATTTCTCATTCCCGCCGAGCGCAGTCTGCGCAACCTTAGCCCAGAGTTCATCGCGCAACGCGCGGTTACACGCGGCATTGGCGCGGGCGTTCTCGTCGTCGAGGTTGAGGTTGGTCGGTAGAACTGGTGCTGTCATGTCATACGCCCAAGAGTGCGAGGATACCCGCCACGGAAAGCAGTGGCCAGCCGACATGTTTGCCGCGCGTCAATATGGCATCACCCACACCGGCAATCAGCCACATCGCGCCGGTGATCTGGATAAGCAGAACCGCCGTCCCCGGCCACGCCACGACGAACGCGGTGATCGTCATCAACAGGCTGGTAAAATGCCAGGCGAAGCGCACCAGATTGGCGCGGTAGCCCGAGAGCAAGTCGATATTGAGCGCCAGCAATGGCCCGATCAGCCGCTTTTCGCCGACAAGCGAATGGGCAATGCCGGTAAAGGCCATCGCCACTGCCGATAGTGTGAGTAAGTTCATGCGGCTTCTTTGAATTCGAGATAGACCTCAATATCAGCTGTCGCCGCGATCTTGATCAGAGCATCCAGACTAAAAGCATTTATATCGC
>JAYVVW010000018.1:0-29334 GCA_043786595.1 Sphingomonadales bacterium
GAAGGATGAACGATGCCAGCGCGGTGTCGAGGAAGGTGGTTTGCGGTTCGGCAACTGTATCCGAATGAACGTCGGTTTCACTCACAGGCTGACGCGCTCACGCAAAAGGCCGTTGCGACCGCAGAGGGTTATCGCTTGAAAATAGCCACCCCTATTTTGCCGACGCCAAGCTATACTACGCAACTGCTGTCCCCCCATACCGCAACGGATTAGCATAGATATGTTTGACAGTGATAGAGGGGTAGCGATGAACCGGGCTCGAAAATTTGAGCCTTGGAAGTCTCCGTGTAAGGCTATGGTGCGCAGTTGCTCGCAGCACCGGCGACAATGTCAAGACAGCGCCCGTCAATTTCACTGCGCGGCACGTCGAGATTGATCAGGCTCGCGAGCGTTGGCAAGATGTCTGCGGTTTCAACGGCGCTTGGTTGTTCGAACGGCGCTGCGCCTTTCCACCAGAACAGGATGGGGACGCGCTGATCATAGCCCCACGGCGATCCGTGCGTTGCGACATAGCCCGAAATGCTGCTCGGGATTGGCGTCACATAGGGTTTGAGCAGGACGATAAAATCGCCCGAGCGTTCGGCGTCAAAGCTCGCCTTGGCGCGGTCGATCAGCGCCCATTCGTCGACCGGCCCCGATGGCGGCGGCGCGGCTGCAATTTCGTCGCGGGTAAAGACAGCGGCGACCTGCGGTTGCGCGCGGTAAAAATCGACCGCAGCGGCACGGACCGCGCTCCGCTTGGTGCCGGGAACCGACGGTGCGATATACATGTCGCCAAATGCCGTCCGGCCAATCAGCGCATTGCCGCTGAGGCCCAAGTCTTTGGAAATCGCGGCACCCACCGCCGATGCAAACAGCGCGGGCACGACGCGTTGTGCGGCTGGCAGCGCCTGCATATTGCTGCGCTCGGGCAGATCATGGCCGCCGTGATCGGCGGTGAGCATGGCCACGTAGCGCACACCGCTTTTGTCGAGTGCGGCAAACATCCGGCCCAATGTTGCGTCGAGCGCTGCAATCTGCGCGCACATTTCAGCGCCTTCGGTGCCAAAGCTATGGCCGGTATAGTCGGTGGCTGAGAGGCTGACCGCAAGCACGTCAGTCGCCGAACCACGACCAAGCTTGAGCGCTGAAACGCTGGCGAGTGCGGCGTCAACCGTTAAATCGTCAAATTGCGGCGTTGCGCGCCAGCCGCGCTCGTTCCCGGCTTTGCGCGGCGTGAGCGTTCCGACTGTGGCGGTTGCGGATATCGGAATGGCGCGGTCATACGCTTTGCACATCGTCGGCAATTTGCGCGCCACGGGTTTGGCAATTGCGGCGGTGGCGCGTGTGTTGATCGCGGCAATCGCAGCGGGGATGGATGCGCTGCGCCCGGCATAGGTGGTGAACGCCTTCCCGTCCCACCACAATGTCACGTCGGCGTTGTGTCCACCCATCATCACGGCGGCGCGGTCCTTGCCCGATACCGCCACGACGCGCGATGCGGGCGTTACCACCTTCATCCGGTCACCCAATGTCGGCACGCGGAGGAATGCCGACGAGATGATTTGGGGCGCCGTGGCGCTACCAACGGGGCCGGGGGCTTCGGCGCAGTAGACCTCATAGCTTGGCCTACCGCCTACGTCGCGGCGCTCAAGCGAAGGGTTTTGCCAATCATTTGCAATGATCCCGGTGCGCGCCGGGCGGCTACCCGTCAGGATCGTCGAATGGCCGGGGCAGGTTTCGGTGGCCGCATGGCTTTGATAGCCGCGCGGGAAGACGATGCCGCCCGCGAGCCGTTTCAACCCACTGGTAAAGTGGCTGCGATATTCGCTGAACAGATCGCTTGAAAACTGATCGATCGAGATCGCCACGATCAGCGTCGGTTTGGCAACCGGTTGGGCGATGGCGGGCGCACCCAGTGAAAGTGCAGCGGCGAGCGTAACAAATTTGAGGCGCGTCACGAATATCTCCGTGATAGAGGATGGGACTGTGGCGACTATGCGGCGATGCGGCTGGGCCGACAAGGATTATTGATGCGCGATTGGTTTTACAAAATTGTGACGGTGCTGATTGTGCTGTGCGCGTCGTTGCCCGCCGCCGCGCAGGTGCCCGGTGTCAATAATGTGCCAGCGAGCCTGGTCGCCGAAACGACAACGCCTGCCGCAGGGTCAACGATCACGATGGCGATCAGATTTACCCCGCAACCCAAATGGCATGGCTATTGGATCAATCCGGGTGACGCGGGCTTTGGCGGCAAATATGTCTGGAAATTGCCCAAGGGCGTGAGCGCTGGTGAACCCGCTTATCCGGTACCGACGCGGCTGATCATCTCCGGGCTGATGAACCATGTGTTTGACCGCGAACATGCGCTGCTCGTGCCACTCACGATCCCAGCTGGTCTGGCAAAAGGTACGCGCATTCCCGTGCGGCTGCGCGGCGATTGGCTCGGCTGCACCGATGAGATTTGCGTGCCGCAGGGCGGCGACATGGCGATTGACCTTGTTGTCGGTGACGGTGCGGTGACGCCCACCGCGCGCGCGCAATTTGATGGCTGGCGCGCGGCGCTGCCAAAGCCGCTAGGGTCGCAGGCCCGGTTTGAGATAGCGGGTCAGCGCATCCGCTTTGCAATCCCCTTTCCAGAAAGGGCAGCGGTCAATGATCCGTGGCTGTTTGCTGTCACCGAAAATGCGCTGACCTACGCAAGCAAGCAGGCGGTGAGCCGCAACGGCGACTTGCTGATTGTCGAAAGCGATGTTGCAGGCACCGCACCCGCTGCGTTTGATGGCGTATTGGCGATTGGCCGCGACAAAGGGCTGGCGATCCATGCGATCCCCGGCGCAGTGCCGCAAAGCGGTGTGGCGATCGGCGATGCCACCGCGCCGTCTCGGGCAGGGTGGCAGACGATCCTGCTCGCGCTCGGCGGCGCAATCCTTGGCGGGTTGATCCTCAATATCATGCCGTGCGTTTTCCCGATCCTGAGCCTCAAAGCGCTCAGCCTCGCGCGCGGCGGCGGCGGCGATGAACGCGGCGTTCGGCGTGAAGCACTCGCCTACGGTGCCGGGGTGATCGGCGTCTGCGTCGCGCTTGGTGCTGCATTGCTAGCACTTCGTGCAGGCGGCAGCGCGGTCGGCTGGGCGTTCCAGCTTCAGGAACCGCGTGTCATCCTGATCCTCCTGATATTGGTCAGTGCGATCGCATTCAATCTGGCGGGGCTGTTTGAATTGGGCGGCATCTCGGTCAACGGCGCAGGCGGCGAGGGCGCAAAGGGCGCATTCTGGACGGGTGCGCTTGCTGCTTTCATCGCCACGCCGTGCACCGGACCGTTCATGGGGGCAGCACTTGGCGCGGCGCTGGTCTTGCCGACATTTGCCGCGCTCGCGATCTTTGCCGGTCTGGGATTTGGATTGGCATTGCCCTTCCTGTTGCTCGGTTTCGTCCCCGCGTTGCGCAAGATTTTACCAAAGCCTGGCGCGTGGATGGAAACGATGCGCCGGATCATGGCGGTGCCGATGTTCGTGACCGCACTTGCGCTTGTCTGGTTGCTTGGCAGGCAAGCTGGGGTCAACGCGATCATCGCAGGATTGGGCGGCGTTCTGCTTGTCACGCTGTTGCTCTGGTGGTTTGGCGCGCGCCAGCGACGCGGCAACGGCGGCGGCTGGGCAATTGCGGTGGCGGTCGCGGTGGTGAGCGTTGTTTGCGCCTATGGCTTGCCGCAGGGGGGCGCTGTCGCGGCGCCGCAAAGTGACGCGCAAATATTCAGCGAAGCGAAACTTGAAACACTGCGCGCAGAGAAAAAACCCGTCTTCGTTTATTTCACCGCCGATTGGTGTTTGACTTGCAAGGTCAATGAAAAGGCCGCGATCAACCGGTTTGAAACGCAAGCGGCGTTCAAACGCGCGGGCGTAGCGACGCTCGTTGGTGACTGGACCAACGGCGACGCGACAATCACGCGCTTCCTCAACGCACACGGCGTTTCAGGGGTGCCGTTGTATCTTTTTTACCCGGCAGGCGGCGACGAACCGCGCATGTTGCCGCAGGTGTTAACGGCTTCAAGCCTTATCGCGCTGACGTCCTGACGAACACGCGTTTTCCGCCAATCCAGCTTTCCTCAACCTTGGTATAGCGGATTTCAGCGGGCGGGATGAACAGCGGATCGCGGTCAAGGATCAGGAAATCGGCGCGCAAACCCGGCGCAAGCCTTCCGATCTTGGTTTCGGCAAAGCCAGCATAGGCGGCTCCGGTGGTGAACCCAGCAAACGCCTGTTCGGGCGTGATGCGCTCCTGCGGTTGCCATCCGCCAAAGGGTTCGCGCTTGACATCCTCGCGCGTGATCGCCGTGGCCAGCCCGGCAAACGGATCGGGGCTTTCGACCGGCGTATCTGATCCGAACGCCAGCCGTCCGCCGTTTTTGAGGATTGAATTCCACGCATAGGCCCCTGCCAATCGCGTCGGGCCGAGCCGTGCCTGCGCCATCAGCCGGTCAGACGTTTGATGCACGGGTTGCATCGATGCGATAATCCCGTTCTTGCCAAGCCGCGCGAGGTCGGCAGGGTCGATCACCTGCGCATGTTCGATCCGCCAGCGCCGATCGCCTTTATAAGTGAGTGAGAGTTCCTCGATCGCGCCGAGCAGTTGTGCGTTCGCCGCGTCGCCAATTGCGTGAACCGCGATTTGAAATCCGTCCATCGCCGCGCGGCTCATCAAATTGTTGAGCTTGGTCGAATCGACAAATGATAGCCCGCGTTGCCCTGGCTTGTCGGCATAGTCAGCTTTGAGCAGCGCGCCGCGTGAACCAAGCGCGCCATCAAGATAATATTTGACCCCGATCATCCGCAGACGGTCATCATAAAGCCAAGGCGTTGGCTCGGTGCCGCCGATTGCGAGCATTGCCTCGGCCCCCGCAGCATAGGATATGATCCGCACGCGTAGCCGCCCGCTGTCGCCCGCGCGGCGGTACGTCAGCCAGTCAGTAACACTTGTGCCCATATCGGCGATTGCGGTGATGCCGAGGCTGACGAGATGATCCTGCGCTTTGGCAAAGGCAATGTCATATTCAAGCGGGACGGGCATCGGAACCGCCTTGGCAACAAGCTCGGTCGCCCCGTCGACAAAGACCCCGTTTGGCTTCAATCCGGTCTTCTCGATCCGGCCACCCGGTGGAGATACACTCTTGTCTGTAATACCCGCTGCACGCATTGCAGCGCTATTCGCCCATCCGGCATGGCCATCGACGCGTTCAAGCCAGACCGGACGATCGGCAACCACCAGATCAAGGTCAGCTGCGGTCGGGAAGCGGCCAAGCCCCCAGATTTCCTGATTCCATCCGCGCCCGATGATCCATTTGCGCGCGGGGTTAGCCGCAGCATAGGCGGCAATTTTCGCTTGTGCTTCGGCCAGCGATTTCGTGTCTGAAAGGTCGAGCGTGATAAGCTGGAAGCCAAGCCCCATCACATGTCCGTGCGCGTCGATCAGCCCGGGAATCATCGTGCGACCTTTGCCGTCCAATCGGAAATCGGGCCGCTCAGGTCGCTTGTCACCGCGCTGAAGCAGGCGATCAACCTTGCCGTCGTTTGTCATCACGAGGCCGGTGAAGCGGACAACACGCCCGCCCTCATCAAGCGTGATACCGTTGACGTTATCAACAAGGCTATCGGCATATGCGGGGGATGTGGCAGCAATTGCCAATGCTGCGGCGATGCGAATTTTCATTGCTTTTTCAACCTCCGGATAAGTGCGCTCGTATCCTGACGCCCACCACCCATCGCCTGCACTTCGGCGAAAAACTGGTCGATCAGCGCGGCAACGGGCAGCGTTGCGCCATTGGTGCGCGCTTCATCAAAGGCCAGGCCAAGATCCTTACGCATCCAGTCAACTGCAAAGCCGAAATCAAATTCGCCTTTGACCATCGTGTCCCACCGGTTGAGCATCTGCCAGCTTGAAGCAGCACCACCCGAAATCGATTCGAACACCTTATCAAGATCAAGTTCCTCAGCCTGAGCAAAGCGGATCGCCTCAGACAGGCTCTGGATGATCCCTGCAAACGTGATCTGATTGACCATTTTTGTCAGTTGGCCTGCACCCGTTGGGCCAACATGGACAATCTTTGACGAATAGGCATCCATGATCGGGGTCGCGAGTGCGATAGCCTTTTCACGACCGCCACACATCAGCGTGAGTGTACCTTTTTCCGCGCCAATCTGCCCGCCAGTTACGGGTGCGTCGATCGGCTGGATGAATTTGTCTTTCGCCTCAACCGCAAGTTGGCGCGCAATCTTTGCCGAGACCGTTGTGTGATCGATAAACAATGCGCCGTTCTTCATCGTGCGAAACGCGCCGTCGCGTGAGAGCGTCACCGATGCGAGATCATCGTCGTTGCCAACGCAGGTGATGACGGCATCGGCATCGGTTGCCGCCTCGGCAGGACTCGTAGCGCTTCGCCCGCCGTGCGCCGCGACCCATAAGTCGGCCTTTGCCTGCGTCCGATTATAGACGCACATGTCATGCCCCGCCGCTGCCAAGTGCCGCGCCATTGCCCCGCCCATAACGCCGAGTCCGATAAATGCTATTTTTGCCATGAGCCTCGACATAAGCGGAGTTTGCACAGAGCGCTAGATGCTCTAAGCGGCTCGCCATGGCGACTGCACTCAAACCAATCGAACCCCTTCCGGTCACGCTAGACGATGTACGCGCGGCGCATCTGCGAATTGCCGACGCGATCGTGCGGACACCAACGCTGATCAGCCAGACACTGTCTGAACTGACAGGCGCCAAAGTGTATATCAAGTTTGAAAACCTTCAGTTTACAGCGGCGTTCAAGGAACGCGGCGCGCTCAACCGTTTGCTGCAACTTGGTGACAATGCGCTTAAAAACGGTGTTATCGCGGCGTCAGCGGGCAATCACGCGCAGGGACTCGCGTATCACGGAAAACGACTTGGTGTGCCTGTCACGATTGTGATGCCAAAGCCGACGCCGACGATAAAAGTGATGCAGACCGAAGGCCACGGTGCAACGGTTGTGATGCACGGTGAGACATTTGACGCCGCCTATGCCCACGCGCGTCAGCTTGAGGGCGATCGCGGTCTGACCTTCGTCCATCCGTTTGATGACCCCGAAGTTATCGCCGGGCAGGGGACGGCCGCGCTCGAAATGCTTACCGATGCGCCCGATATCGATACGCTGGTCATCCCGATTGGCGGCGGTGGCCTGATCGCCGGAACGGGCGTTGCGGCGAAGGGGATCAACCCCGCGATCAAAGTGATTGGCGTGCAGGCCGAACTTTACCCGTCGATGCACAACGTCATCAACGGGTTGAGCGCGCCGTGTGCAGGCGATACGCTCGCCGAAGGGATTGCGGTCAAATATCCCGGTGCGTTGACTCGCAAATTTGTAACGGCGCTCGTTGACGATATCGTACTGGTCAGCGAACGACATCTAGAGGAGGCAGTCAGCCTGCTCCTGCAAATTGAAAAAACAGTGGCAGAAGGTGCCGGTGCGGCAGGCCTTGCCGCGTTGTTAGCGCATCCCGCGCGGTTTCGCGGCAAGACGATCGGGATTATCCTGTGCGGCGGTAACATCGATACGCGGCTGCTTGCCAATGTGCTGCTGCGTGATCTCGCGCGCTCGGGCCGTCTTGCGCGCATCCGTATCCCGCTTCAGGATCGGCCCGGCGCGCTGTTTAACGTCATGCGGATATTCGATGAGCAGCGCGTCAACATCATCGAAATTTACCACCAGCGCGTTTTCACGACACTTCCTGCAAAGGGATTGATCACCGATATCGAATGCGAAACGCGCGATGCCAATCATCTCGCCAAGCTGATGGCGGCGCTCAACGATTGTGGCTATGAAGCAACGCGCGTCGAACTGGCGTAAACGGATTGCGGTTAACCCACTTTAGTTGGTAAACAGGCTTTTCATTGTGCCAAAGCCGTTTCATACTCCGATCAACGCTTACCAGTTCAACCATGAAGGATCGGCTCAACGTGACTGCGCAATTCCGCTTCCCGCGTTTTTTTGTGACGAGTCCCGCGCCGTGCCCTTATTTGCCTGGCAAACAAGAGCGCAAGGTTTTTACCGAGCTGACTGGCCAGCATGCAGCAGAGCTGAATGACGCGCTTGGTAAAATCGGTTTTCGGCGGAGCCAAGGGGTTGCATATCGGCCAAGCTGCCTTGATTGTTCGGCGTGTGTTTCG
Source organism: Sphingomonadales bacterium (assembly GCA_043786595.1). Classification (GTDB taxonomy): domain Bacteria; phylum Pseudomonadota; class Alphaproteobacteria; order Sphingomonadales; family Sphingomonadaceae; genus Aquisediminimonas. The sequence continues at coordinate 8,173 of JAYVVW010000018.1, forward strand.
GTGCGCGTCCTCACACAAGGCTTCGTTCCGAACGCCAGCCAAAAGCGACTTCTCAAACGTCACGCTGATCTTGAGGTGACAGCATGCAGACCGTGGTCAACCGATGAACAATTTACGTTGCTCCGGCGCTATCTTGACGCGCGGCATCCCACTGGCGGAATGGTTGGGATGGATGAAATTGACTATGCCGATATGGTCGAACAAACACCCGTAAACAGCTTTGTTGTCGAATATCGCGAACCTTCGACAAATGGTCGTCCGGGACGGCTGATTGGCGGTTGCGTAACCGACCAGCAGAGCGACGGTCTGTCGATGATTTACAGTTATTTTGAGCCCGATGACGAAACGCGGCGTGGCCTTGGAAATTTCATCATCATGGATCACATCCTTCGCGCCGCCGAAGCGGGGCTGCCCTATGTGTATCTCGGCTATTGGATACAAGGGTCGCAGAGGATGGAATATAAGGTCAAGTTTCAGCCAATCGAGCGACTGGGCGTTGATGGTTGGCAGAGTTTTGACCCGACATCTACGGCGCCATTTTGTGCGCCGACGAGTCTCAAATTCCCAATCCTTGCCTGATGGGGCGAGGTCTGCGTTGCAGTTTGGCAAAGCGGCACTAAAGTGATGCTCATATGATGAGCCTGCCAAACATACTAACGCTGTCGCGCATCTTTGCAGTGCCGATTCTGGTAGCTTTGCTGTGGCACCCTCATTGGGAATTTGCTTATGGCATCGCCTTTGCGCTGTACTGCCTGATGGGGATTACCGATTATTTTGACGGCTATGTCGCGCGCGCACAGGGCACCGTCTCAAAACTGGGCGTGTTCCTTGATCCGATTGCCGACAAAATCATGATTGCGGCGGTGCTCATGATGCTCGTCAACACGCAGGATATCAGAGGCTGGAATATCATTGCAGCGATCATCATCCTAATCCGTGAAATCGCGGTTTCGGGGCTGCGCGAATTTCTTGCCGACTTGCGCGTATCGATGCCGGTGAGCCAGCTTGCCAAGTGGAAAACGACGTTGCAACTGGTGGCGTTGGGTGCGTTGATCCTGGCAGGTGCGCTTCCGGCCTGGCCCGTGGTGCAGATGATCGGGATCGTCACTTTGTGGGGTGCAGCGGTGCTGACGGTCATTACGGGCTGGGATTATCTGCGCGTTGGCCTCAAACATATGGATTGAGCGCGGTGGTTGTGACCATCCTTTATTTTGCTTGGCTTCGCGAACGGATCGGCGTTGATCACGAAGCGCGCGATTTGCCCGCGACCTTAATGACGCCCGCAGCGCTGATTGACTGGCTGATCGCGCAAGGTGGCGGTTACCGCGAAGCGTTTGCAGACCTGACGCGGATCCGCTGTGCAATTGATCAACAAATGGCACCGCTCGACGCGCCAATGACTGGCGCGCGCGAAATTGCATTTTTCCCGCCGGTGACGGGGGGATGAGGTGTGTCCGCGTTACGTCTGACGCCTTCGACACAGCCACTGAAATTGTTCGGCTTGAGGCGCTCGGCGGCGGCGGCGTTGCAAGCTTTACCGGCATCGTGCGCGGCGATGCTGGGCTCCTAGCGCTGACGCTCGATCATTATCCGGCAATGACACAGTCCGCGCTCGAAAGCCTTGTGGCGCAGGCAGAACAACGCTGGCTGCTCGTCGGCGTGACTTTGATCCACCGCGTTGGTGATATGGTTCCCGGCGACCGCATCGTCTTCGTCGGCACCGCTTCGGCACACCGCGCGGCCGCACTTGAAGCCTGCGCCTTCCTGATCGATTGTTTGAAAACACAGGCACCGTTCTGGAAGAAGGAGCAGTTCGCCGATGGCACCAACGCTTGGGTAGAGCCACGCGACAGCGACGATGCAGCCGCTGCGCGCTGGTAACGTCTACCCTGTTCAAGCCGTGGCACGCACCCTATATGAAATTGCATGACCATTATCACTGACCCGCGCCGCTTCCTCTACCGTGACGGTGGACTTGATCCCATAAGCGCACAGCGCATCACCAAATCACTCCTTGAAAAATGCGATGACGGTGAGCTTTACCTTCAATACAGCGCGTCGGAAAGCTTTGGCTTTGATGATGGCCGCCTGAAAACGGCTGATTATTCGACAGGTGCGGGCTTTGGCCTGCGCGGCGTATCAGGCGAAATGACGGGCTTTGCTCATGCCAATGAGATCAGCGAGGCCGCAATCCGGCGCGCCGGTGAAACGCTCAGTCTGCTCGATCCGACCAAGGGTAGTGCGATGCCTGCGCCGCGCCATAACAACCGCCATCTCTATACCGCCGACGATCCGATGAGCCTTGTGCCCTTCGCCAAGAAGGTTGCGCTCTGCCAGGAAATCGATGCCGCAGCGCGCGCGCGTGACCCGCGTGTCGTGCAGGTTTCGGTCAGTCTTTCGGGATCGTGGAGCGTCGTTGAAATCATTCGTCCCGATGGATTTATCGGCACCGACATTCGCCCGCTTGTCCGGTTAAGTCTGAGCATCGTCTGCGAAGCAAACGGACGCCGCGAAGCGGGTTCATTCGGGATTGGCGGACGCTATCTTTACGAAAGCTTGTTTGACCCAGCGACCTGGAACCGCGGGATCGATGTTGCGCTCGAACAGGCCTTGGTCAATCTTGAAAGCGTTGAAGCCCCTGCGGGCGAAATGACTGTCCTGCTTGGCCCCGGCTGGCCCGGCATCATCCTGCATGAGGCGATTGGCCACGGGCTTGAAGGCGATTTCAACCGCAAGGGAACCTCGGCCTTCACGGGGCGCATTGGCGAGCGCGTTGCAGCACCCGGTATTACGATCGTTGACGATGGTTCGCTTCCTGATCGGCGCGGGTCGCTCTCGATCGATGATGAAGGCACCCCGACGGGCGAGACCGTATTGATCGAAGACGGTATTCTCAAAGGCTATATGCAGGACCGGCTCAACGCGCGGCTGATGGGTGTCGAACCTACGGGTAACGGTCGCCGCGAATCGTTCGCTTATGCGCCGATGCCGCGGATGACGAACACATTCATGAAGGCGGGTCGTGACGACCCAGCCGAATTGCTCAGCCGTGTCAAAAACGGAATCTTCGCCAAAAGCTTTGGCGGCGGTCAGGTCGATATCACTTCGGGCAAGTTCGTATTTGCCTGCACCGAAGCCTATAAGGTTGAGAATGGCCGGATCATTGCGCCGATCAAGGGCGCGACGCTCATCGGCGACGGGCCAAGCGTGCTGACCAAGGTGAGTGGCATTGGCAATGATTTCGCGCTTGATGAAGGCATCGGGATGTGCGGCAAGGGCGGTCAGGGCGTACCAGCAGGCGTGGGGCAACCGACGCTGCTCATCGACGGACTGACCGTTGGAGGCACCGCCGGGTAATCGCGCTCATAGTTGCTCAATCGGGGGAATTGGCGATGGAATTTTTTACAGAACTAAACGACGATCACGCAACCTTCGTTGCCAGGCAACCGGTGTTTTTTGTGGCAACCGCAGCCGATGGTGCGCGGATCAATCTCAGCCCCAAGGGGATGGACGCGTTTCGCGTGCTATCGCCCACGCAGGTCGGTTATCTCGACGTTGGTGGATCGGGCAATGAGACGCATGCCCATCTTGCCGCCGATGGGCGCATCACGATCATGTTCTGCGCGTTTGATCGTCCGGCGCTGATCTTGCGTATCTATGGACGCGGTCGGATGGTCTTGCCGCAGGACGCTGCTTGGCCAGCACTTGCCGCGCGGTTCACGATGCTTCCCGGCACGCGGCAGATTTTCGTGATTGATGTCGAAAGCGTTCAAGCCAGTTGCGGCTGGGGCGTGCCATTTTTGAGCTTTGAGGCGGAGCGGAAAACGCTCTCCAAATATCACGCCCAGCAAGAGCCTGTGGCGCGGCTCGAACAGCTAGCCGAGCGGACGAAAAGCATCGATGGATTGCCGACGCGCGCACAGACAGTCTTGCCGGCCTGGGCAGGGTAACGATGGCACTCGTTGAAGTCGCGCGTTTTTACAATAGTTTTGAAGCTGGGCTTGCGCATTCATGCCTCGAAGACGCTGGAATCGAAGCGGTTTTGTTTGACGTTGGCATGGCGGGCTATGGAATCGGGCTCGCGATCCCGGTGCGGCTGATGGTATTAGACGAAGATCTTTCGGTTGCGCAGGCAGCGCTTGCTCGGATTGACGAGACTGAGAATTAGCTAAAGCGCGATGAGATTGCGTTGGGCCGTTTGTCCCGAGCGAAGTCGAAGGGCTCGACACGAACGGAGGTGATTCGATTTAAAGTTACCAGATTCTAAAGCAATTCTAAATCCGTTTGGAAACCGCAATCGCTGCGCGACAACCGAACCGCACTAGCGCGGTCATAAGCGGGTAGGCTGGCGCGCGTTCTGCGCCGTGGGCAAGCGCTGTTTCTTTGTGCTCGACTTCTTCGGCGCGAAACTCGGCGACGGTGGCCGACAGTTCGGGATCGTGCGCGGCGAGTTCTTCCAACTGTTCGCCGTAATGCGTGTCGATTTCGGTTTCGATAGCAACGGTACAAGCCATAGCCGCCTCGGGGCCAACCATTGCAGATGCCGCGCCGAGTGCGTACCCGGCGACATGCCAGAACGGCGATAGCAAAGTCGGGCGAACGCCGCGCGCTGCCATCATCGCGTTGAACCGTTCGAGATGGCGCGCCTCTTGTGCCGCCATGTGACGTATCGATTTTGCTGCTGACGAGCGATTGCCCATTACCGCGAGCTGACCCGCATATATCCGCGCAGCACCGTATTCGCCCGCTTGATTGACGCGGATCATCGCATCGCTGTCAATTTTGGTCATTGGGCTCTCCGTGTCAGCAAACGGGTGATTTGCAGTGCGGCGGTGCCAGAAATAAGCGCATTGTAGCCTGCAAGCGAAACGCCGAACAATGTCCACTGCGCTTCGTCACAGCGGACGAGCGGGGTCTTCATGATGTCGGCGATGAAATCACTGCCACTACCGGCAGAGGGCAGTTTGCTGCAATGCGTCAGCCCCTGCCACCAATGATATTCAACGCCAGCATGCCACAGCCCGATTGCGCCACTGACAAAGATTGCCAGAGCCGCCAGCGCGACGACGCCGCGTTTGGGGACAATGAATGCAACGACTGCAATCGCGAACGCCGCATAGTGCGGCCAGCGTTGCCACATGCACATTTCGCAGGGTACAAGCCCGCCGAGATGTTGCGATCCGAGCGCACCGGCGATGAGCGTAGCTGGTACGATCAACGCCAACACGCGCGCTTTTGCGAAATCGTTCATCGAGCGCTTACCGGCTGCCCTTGCCGGTTGCGCCACCAGCGGCGGTCTGCGTTTTGGCGAGGCGCGAGATGGTTTCGAGCGCATAGTTGAGCTGGAAATCGGTGATCCCCTTCGCCTTCAACTGTTCGGGCGTCGCGGTGAAACGCGGGTCGGGCTTGTCATCGCTTTCGAGTACCGAATTATCTACCTTCGCCTCGTTGATCAGGTGGCGGTTAAGATCAGCCTCACGGAAACGCGGGCGGCTTTTGTAATCAGGGTCGGAAAGCTGCGGCACCAATATGTCAGGATCAATCCCGCCCTCTTGCACCGATCGGCCCGACGGCGTGTAATACCGCGCGGTGGTAAGGCGAAGCGCGGTCGTATCATCGAGCGGCAGCAAAGTCTGCACCGAGCCTTTGCCGAAGGTGCGTTCGCCCATCACAAGCGCGCGGTGGTGATCCTGGAGCGCCCCTGCGACGATTTCAGCCGCAGACGCTGATCCTGCATCGACGAGCACGACGATCGGCAGGCCGTGGGTAAAGTCGCCCGATCGCGCAAAATAGCGTTCGATGTCGTTTTTGTTGCGACCGCGCTGCGAAACGATTTCGCCACGTTCAAGAAATGCGTCAGACACTTCGATTGCCTGATCGAGCAGTCCGCCGGGGTTTGAACGGAGATCGATTACATAGCCCGTCGGGCGACCGCCGAGCGACTTTTCGATGCCCGCGATTGCCGCACGGACGTTGGGTCCGGTTGTTTTTGAAAAGCCGTTGATGTTGATAATCCCGACGCGGTTTTTCACTTCCCATTTGACAGGCTTGACCTCGATAATCTCACGCACCAACGTCACATCAAACGGCTTGTCGCGCCCGGGACGCACGATCGTCAGACGGATGCTCGTGCTTGGGCGTCCGCGCATTTTGTCGACTGCATCGTCAAGCGAACCGCCATAAATTAGCACACTGTCGAGGTGAGTGATATAGTCGCCCGATTTGATCCCGGCGCGGAATGCAGGCGTGTCTTCGGTCGGCGCTATGACCTTGACCGCGCCGTCTTCAAGCGAAACTGAGAGGCCAAGACCACCGTAATTGCCATCGGTGGCGACACGCATTTGTTCAAAATCACGCGCATCAAGGTAGCTGCTGTGCGGATCAAGGCTTGCAAGCATCCCGTCGATCGCACCCTTGATCAGCGCCTTGTCGTCAACCTTTTCGACATAATCAGCGCGAACGCGCTCAAACACGGCGATGACCGGATCGAATTCGCGGTACGCCGACGCATCGACGCTTGAAATGGCGGATGTCGCCGCAGGAATGAGTGCAATGGCAGAGACGAGCAACGCGCCGCGGATAAGGGATTTTGACATGCGTTCATTACTTTCAAAAGCTTCGGCTTACTCAATAGACGAACTTGGTGCCGGAACCAACGCGTTTCAAGCAGACGCGCGCTTCAATTGAGCATTGGCGTGATATCAACCGGGCGTCCCGCTCCGCGCAGCTCGACGGTAATTGTTGGTTGATCACTCCCGGCACGGCCAATCGGGCTGCCCTGAATGACATTTTCGCCAATTACGGTGTCAAGCGCGGCAAGGCTCGTTATCAGCGTCGTCCAACCCTTGCCGTGGTCGATTATGACAATCCGGCCAAATCCGCGGTACGGCGCGGCAAACATCACGCGTCCCGGCGCGGGCGCGACAACGAGTGCGCCGCTGCGCGTTGCGATCGTGAGGCCGCGTGCGCGCACGCCTGCGCTCGATACTTCGCCCAAACCTGTGACAACGGTACCTGTCACAGGCAAGCGGTAGGATAATCGCCGCTTGGCGAGCGGTACACGTTCAACGGGCGCTGCACGCGGGGTCGCAGGGCTTAGAGGACGTAATAAGGGTCCGGGCAGCGTTTCGAGCGCAGTGCGAACCTCGGCAGCGGCGTCGATATCCTGCATCAGATCGACAATGTCGCGTGCTTTTTCACCAAGAGCAACAGCGCGGTCCTGTTCATTGATCGCGATTCCGCTCAATCGTTTTGAGGCGATCCTGTGCGCTGCGGCCAGGCGAACGAGCGAAGCGCGCTCAACCGCCAAGCGTTTCTGACTGCTGTCGACGGCGCTCAGCGCAAGCTCTGCATCGTTTCGCAGTTGCTGGTTGAGCGCAAGTTCGGCGCGCAGCGCCTGCGTGCGCTGCTGTATCCAAGGGAGCATTGATGACAAAACCGCTCGCACATGAACAAGATCGCGGGTAGAGCCTGGCTGGACGAGCGCAAGCGCAGGCGGACGTCGTCCGAGCATCTGGAGCGCCGCGATCAGACGCGTTGCGGGCTCTTGCCGCGCAGCAAGACGCGCACGAGCGCCATTGCGCAGCTTTTCAATCAAGCGGATGCGCGCTTCAGCGGCAGAGATGTCGGCTTCGGCGGATTGGATACGCGCACCCACGGCAACCGTCTGCGCGCGTGCGCGGTCAGCAGCATTTCGTTCGGCGGTGGCGCGTATTTCAAGTTGCTGCGCGCGGAGGTTTGCTTGAGCGGACTGCGCCTTTGCAATCGACAGCGCCTGCCGTTCATCGGCAACGGTCTGCGCACCGGCAACACTGGCAAGCAAAAGCGTGCCCGCTGCCATCCAGCAGACGCGCTTTGCCACGGTCTTGCGACGCTTACTTGTTTTCGTTGTCGAGTTTTCCAAATTTGGCTTCAAATTCCGAGATCAGGCCCTTTGCCAGCAGGCCAGCCTGCGCAATCCAGTTATCACGCCCGATGCGTCCTTTGAAAGCCCCAAGATGATCGTCGACCTTATCAATTTCCGACGCACCCCATGCCGCGATCTGATCGAAGCGGTGGACGCCCAGACCATTGAGCAGGCTATTGAGCTTTGGTCCGACGCCTTTGATCTGAAGCAGATCATCGGATGCACCGACTGCAGCAGGAATGCCGATTGCTGTCATTGCTGCGGCAGCGACGCCAGCAAGGCCTAGGCCAACACCTGAACCTGTGCCGGTATCAACGACAGGTGCCGCGATTGGCGCATCAAATGCGGTGACAGGTGGAGTTGGTGTTACATCAGGCGTCGAAACGCGGATGGGATCAACGTCATCAACCGGACTCACAACGGGCACGGGTGCGCTGTAGGAGAGATCGGCATTGTTGTTTGATCGCGCCCACGCCCACCATCCGGTCAACAGGCCGATGAGGAGAGGGAGAAGGCACCAAAGCCATGGATTTGCGTTACAAAGTGGCCACATGTTAAATTCCTTTCGTGCCCGCTTCAGGCGTTGTTTGAACGATCATTGCCCCAGATGAACCAGGCGACGAGGAGGCCGAGCAGATAAAATCCGATCGCAGGAATGAGTGCTTGCAAAAATGAACCAGCCATGATGTATCTCCTATTGGCCTGATGGCGCCGCAGCACCGGCTGCAGTGGTTGCCACTGTGAATTCGATTCGCCGGTTAACCGCATTGGCGGCAGCCGTCGCGGTCGTATCAAGCGGGCTGGTTTCACCAAAACCCTTTGGTGTCAGACGCGTTGCAGGAATGCCCTTGTCAACGAGTGCTTCAACGACCGAATTCGCACGCTTTTCTGAAAGGCGCTGGTTGGCTGCGTCGCCGCCTGTGACATCGGTATGTCCGCCAACTTCAATCGTCGTTCCGGCGCAGTCTTTAAGCGCTTTGGCGACGGCATCGATCAACGGCGCTGAATCGACCGCGATGGTGGCACCGCCGCTGGCAAAATTGATCGTCTTGCCCTTGATCGTATCATTGACCGCAGTCTGGCACGACGTCACGGCAGCCGAAGTCGCAGCGACTTCAGGTGCACCAACTGCCGGTGTGGTTGTTTCGGTTACAGGAGCTGTGACGGTTGCAGCACCAGCGGCACAGCGTTCACCGAAATGGAGCGGGCCGTGAAGGACCCAGGCGAGCGCGGCTGTTGCCAGACCGCCCAACAATAATTTGGTTGTCGAGTTCATGTTCTTCCCTTTTTCCCGGGTTATGTATGCCTCCGAACCATGGCTCGTTGGCCGACCCGCAAGTGAAGTTAACGCGCTGCGCGCAAGAGTCCAGCGTGGTTCGATCCGGCGCATACGCTTGGTCTGTAAGTCACGTAAAATACTAGATTTTGTGATTTTGTGAACATGATCCAAGTGCATATCAAGCCGATGTTTTTCGGATCGAATCAGTCTGCCGTGCCTTTGCCTTCGCGTGCAACCTCGCGCCAGCCGATATCGCGCCGGACAAAGCCTTCCGGAAATTCAATCGCGTCGACAGCGCGGTACGCAGCGTCGCGCGCTTGGCAAACACTGCCGCCAATCGCGGTGACGCCGAGTACGCGCCCGCCCGCCGCGACAAGTGTCTCTCCGCGCTTGGCCGTGCCCGCGTGAAATATCTGCGCGCCATCGACATCACCAATCACGATCGGCGCGCCTTTGGCATAGTCTCCGGGATAACGATTTGATGCCATCACGACGCAAAGCGCGGTGTCATCGCTGAACTGCGGTGGCAATGTGCCACCAAGCTTTCCTTGCGCTGTCGCCAGCAGCAATGCGGCGAGGTCACCTTGATAACGCATCATCAGCACCTGACACTCGGGATCGCCGAACCGCGCATTATACTCGATCAGTTTTGGACCATCCTCGGTCAGCATGAGTCCGGCAAAGAGTACGCCGACAAAGGGTGTGCCCGCCGCCGCCATAGCCGCGACGGTGGGCCTGACAATGTCTTCCATCACCTGGCGCTCAAGCGCAGCGGTCAGCACGCGCGCCGGGCTGTATGCACCCATGCCGCCCGTATTGGGGCCAGTATCGCCTTCGCCGACGCGTTTGTGATCCTGCGCTGAACCAAAAGCGACGACTTCTGTGCCGTCGCTGAGCGCGAAAAAGCTGACTTCTTCGCCCGTCATGAATTCCTCAATGACGACTGCGGCGCCGGCATCGCCAAACCCGCCGCCAAACATCACGGCAATTGCGGCGCATGCCGCATTGTCTGTTTCTGCAATGATCACGCCCTTGCCCGCAGCAAGCCCATCGGCTTTTATGACAACCGGGATGCTGAATTCGGAGAGTCCCGCCAGCGCATGGGCTTTGTCGGAATAGCGCTTATAGGCAGCAGTCGGGATGTTTACCGCGAAACACAGATCTTTGGTGAATCCTTTTGACCCTTCAAGCTGCGCAGCCGCCTTGCCGGGGCCAAACACTGTGATCCCAGCTTCGCGTAAACTATCACCCAGGCCGTCAACAAGCGGGCCTTCGGGGCCAATGACGACAAGGCCAATGTCATGTGCCGCGCAAAATGTCACAACCGCGCCGTGGTTTGCGACATCGAGCGCGACACATTGGGCCTCCTGCGCGATGCCGGGGTTGCCCGGCGCTGCATAAAGCCTATCACAAAGCGGTGACTGCGCGAGCTTCCAGGCAAGCGCATGTTCGCGTCCACCGCTACCGATCAACAGGATATTCATGGTTGAAAACACGCCTTTGGAAGATGAGCCTACATCAGAAACACGCCTGTTAGCGCAGGAGCGCGCGGGCGACAACGCAGGTGCGCTTTCGGTCAGTGAAATTTCGGGGCTGCTCAAACGGCATGTCGAGAGCGGCTTTTCGCATGTCAAAATTCGCGGCGAAATTTCGGGATACAAGCGCGCGGCGTCGGGCCATCTCTATCTGTCACTCAAGGATGAAAATGCCAAGATTGACGGTGTGATGTGGAAAGGCGGTGCTGCTCGGCTTGCCTTCGTACCCGCCGACGGCATCGAAGTCATCGCGACGGGCAAGCTCACCATTTATCCCGGGCGATCGGCATATCAGATCGTCATCGAAAGCATGGAGATTGCAGGTGAGGGCGCACTGCTTGCACTCCTTGAAAAGCTGAAGGTCAAGTTGGCAGGAGAGGGTTTGTTCGATCCGGAACGCAAACAGACTCTGCCCTATCTGCCGCAGACAATTGGCGTTGTGACATCGCCAACCGGCGCTGTGATCCGCGATATCCTTCACCGCTTGGCCGACCGCTGTCCGACGCGCGTCATCATCTGGCCCGTGCTCGTTCAGGGACAAGGCGCGGCGGCGCAAATCGCAGCCGCAGTCGACGGATTTTCGGCGATGCAAGGCAGTGACCGCCCCGATCTTGTGATCGTCGCGCGCGGCGGCGGATCGATTGAAGACCTCTGGAGCTTCAACGAAGAGATCGTCGTCCGCGCGGTCGCAAATTGCACGATCCCGATCATTTCAGCCGTAGGCCACGAAACTGATACGACTTTGTGCGACTATGCCGCCGATTTGCGCGCGCCGACACCAACTGCGGCGGCGGAAGCGGCTGTACCGGTGCGTGCCGAACTGATCACCGGGTTGCAATCGGTGCAGGCGCGCGCGCTGCGGAGTGTTCAGCGAAATTATGAACGCGCGAGCGAACGGTTGACGGTCACTGCGCGGCGGATGCCGACGCCTGACACGCTGCTTGGGCCGCAGCGCCAATATGCCGATGATCTGGCAGACCGGATGCGGCGCGGGCTTGGCCGGCGATTGGCCGACGCACGTGGCGATCTTGCGCACGCAACGGGCGCGCTCCGGCCCGCCTTGCTGACACAGCGGATGCGGCGCGCCACCGATCGATTGGCGGCGACCGCGCGGCTGATGGAAACGCTTCACCCGCACAATCCACTCAAGCGTGGCTATGCGCTGATCACCGACAGCGCGGGTGCGGTCGTTTCGACGCGCACACAAGCCGTTGCAGCGCAGGCATTGCGGTTACGCTTTGCCGACGGCGAAATCGGCGCGCGGGTTGAGGCCGAAGATGCAATGCCCTATGTCAAACCAAAGCCGCGTGCGGAAAAACCAAATATGGAACAGCCCAAACTGTTCTGAGACGTGTTGATCGGGAGTGAGCAGATGTTGATGTCGCAGGGCGGGAAAGTGGCCAAACTCCATTATATGGCAAACGGATTCCGTATTCTTGTTCACGGTGACCATGTGGTGTGTGCGGCAACGGGTGCGCCGGTTGCGCTTGAACATCTGCGATACTGGAGCGTGGCGCGTCAGGAACCTTATGCTACGCCGGCTGCTGCCACTCAAGCCGCGCTTCGCGGATGAACCGCAGCGTCGCAGTGCTTGCCGCGATTGGCGTCATCACATTGCCGGGGAGCTGCGTCGCAACGCCAGTTAAGGGTGTTGCCAAACTGGCGATCGCTACCCAAACCGCCGTTATTGCGAGGCCCGCGCCCGTCACGCGGCTTGGGCGCTTTCAGTTCGACCGCGCGCCTGAACAGGGAGGGCTTAGTCGCGGAACGGTTCCTTTTGGCACCGTACGCCTATCAATTGATGGAAATGCGGTTAGTTTCGATACCGACGGTGTATTCGTCATAGGATTTGGCCGCGATCACGGCGCGACGGCGACTTTGCTCGCGGTGATGGCCGACGGAAAATCGGTCAGCGAACAGCTTATCGTTGCAAAGCGCGCATGGAAAATCGAAAACCTCGCGACTGTGCAACATCACGCGCAGCCCGACATTGAATTCGCCGCGCGCAGACCCGCCGAGCTTGATCAGATCAACGCAGCGCGCCGGATTGCGGTCAATTCCAAGGGTTGGCGGCAGACATTCATCTGGCCGTCGCGCGGTCGCATTTCGGGGCTGTTCGGTTCGCAGCGGATTTACGCAGGCGTGCCCGGCTCTGCGCATAGCGGCGTTGATGTGGCGGGCGGTTTTGGCGCGGCGGTGGTTGCGCCGGCGGACGGTGTCGTCACCTTGGCCGCAGCAGCCCCGTTCACGCTTGAGGGCAATCTCCTGATTATCGATCACGGGATGGGGCTTAACAGCAATTTTCTCCATCTTTCGCGGATCATGGTCAGACCCGGCGATATCGTTCGTCAGGGTCAACTTGTCGGTGCGATTGGCGCAACCGGGCGCGCGAGCGGACCGCATCTTCATTGGGGGATGAAGTGGAAAAATGAACGAATTGACCCGGTACCACTCGCGGGGCCTATGCTTGCACCAATTTCAAAACGCTAAAAGGCGGACAAGCGTTGCCGCAACCGTTTTCCGCTGCTAGCGCTGAAACAGAGAACTGGCGTTAGGGTAGGCATTTGGCGGGCGATAAAGTCAATTCACTGGTAGAACTGGCGCGCCTTGCAGGTGTGTCGCCCGGTACGGTATCGCGCGCGCTTTCAGGCACCGGCATGATCGCGCAGTCTACGCGTGAACGGATCAAGGCGCTCGCGCTTGAACATGGGTTCCGGCCCAATCCGCTCGCACGCAATCTCCGCACAAAGAAGACGGGTGCGATCGGCGTTGTGTTGCCGCTCGGCCATGAAGCGACACAACATGTCTCTGATCCATTTTTCATGACTTTGCTCGGTTATCTCGCTGATGAACTGACCGAGCGCGGCTATGACATGCTGCTGTCACGCGTCATCCCGCGCAATGACGAATGGCTGGCAGACATCATCGATTCGGGCCGCGTTGAGGGGGTATTGGTGATTGGCCAGTCAAACCAGGTACATGTGCTTGATGAGGTTGGCGCGCGGTACAAGCCGATGGTTGTATGGGGCGCGGCGATGGCAGCGAACGCGCATTGCACGGTCGGGTCAGATAACGTCCGTGGTGGCGCTATCGCGGCCGAACACCTCGTCAACAACGGTTGCCGCAGCATCAGCTTTCTTGGTGACGCGACCGCACCTGAGTTCGGTCAGCGGCTTGAAGGCGTTCAGGCGACACTTGCCGCCGCAGGCTTGCCCGCAGCAACCGCGCTTCCCGTCCATCTAACCGCCGAGGTCGCGCACGGCGTGATCCTTGACTATCTTTCTGGGCAGACGGCGCCCGACGGAATCATTGCTGCGTCGGATATTATCGCGATGAGCGCGCTTCGTGCGCTTGCCGAAACGGGGATGGCGGTTCCCGATCAGGTCCAAGTCGTCGGTTATGATGATATTTTCGTCGCCGAACATACCGCACCGCCGTTGACCACCATCCGTCAAAATTTGCAACTTGGTGCGCAACTCATGGTCGATGCGCTGTTCAAACGGATGGCGGGCGAAGTGACGTCGTCAAAAACGATGCTCCCCGAACTGATCATCCGCAAATCGACGCGCAACTGATCCAAATCGTGCTGCCTAAAAATTAAGCAGAGCAGGCCTTCTGCCTTGGTAACAGGCGTGTCGCCGCGTGCCCACATGCCAAATTTTCAAACATTCTGACAGAAAACAGGTTGTTTCTGATCTTGGCATGTTTGTTGCTGATTAACCCTTGAGCAACCAGCGAGGGCATCATGAAATTCATCACCGCAATTATCAAACCGTTCAAGCTTGATGACGTGCGCGATGCCCTTACCGAGCTTGGCGTGGCGGGCATGACCGTCACCGAAGTCAAAGGCTTCGGACGCCAGAAGGGCCAGACCGAAATTTATCGCGGCGCAGAATATTGCACAAATATGGTGCCCAAGCTCAAGATCGAAATCGCATGCACTTCCGAGCTTGCCGAGCGCGTCGTCGAGACGATCCAGCAAGCGGCAAACACGGGCGCAATCGGAGACGGCAAAATTTTCGTGATCGAAGTCGGCCAAGCCGTTCGTATCCGCACCGGCGAAACTGACAACAACGCACTCTAAACCAGAAACCGCAAAACACAGGGGTAAGCATGATACAGCGATTGAAGATAGCGGGCGGAATGAGCGCTGTTGGTGTGGCGTTCCTTGCACTGCCTGCATGGGCACAGCAAACTGCCGCGCCAGCTGCCGCTGCGGCGTTCGTGCCGACGGCTGACATGGTCAACAAGGGCGATACCGCGTGGATGCTGATTTCGTCAGCACTTGTGCTGCTGATGTCGGTGCCTGCGCTCGCGCTGTTTTACGGCGGTCTGGTGCGCACCAAAAACATGCTTTCGCTGCTGATGCAGGTGTTCATGATTGTCAGCATTGCGTCACTTGTCTGGGTGTGCTGGGGTTACAGCCTGACATTCACTGGCGGCAATCCATTCATCGGCGGGCTTTCCAAAGCGTTTCTGCAGGGCGTTGACGCAACAACGCTCGCGGCAACATTCTCAAACGGCGTGTACATCCCCGAATATGCCTATGTCATTTTCCAGATGACATTTGCGTGCATCACGCCAGCGCTCATCGTCGGTGCCTTTGCCGAACGCGTGAAGTTTTCGGCGCTGATGATCTTTGTCGTCGCGTGGCTGACTTTGGTCTATTTCCCGATCGCGCACATGGTGTGGTATTGGGCGGGGCCGGACTTCCTGCCAAATCAGCCCGGTGACTGGGGCTATCTGTTCGGCAAGGGCGCGCTAGACTTCGCGGGCGGCACGGTGGTTCACATCAACGCGGGTATTGCAGGGCTTGTCGGCTGTCTGATGATCGGCAAGCGCATCGGCTACGGCAAGGAAGCGACACCGCCGCATTCACTCACGATGACGATGATCGGCGCGTCGCTGCTCTGGGTCGGCTGGTTCGGCTTTAACGCAGGGTCAAACCTTGAAGCCAACGGTGTCACGGCGGTCGCGTTCATCAACACCTATGTCGCAACGGCTGCGGCTGCGGTTAGCTGGGCGCTGGTTGAACAGTTCAGGCACGGTCGGCCATCGCTGCTCGGCGGCGTAACCGGCGCAGTCGCCGGGTTGGTCGCGATCACCCCCGCCAGCGGTTATGCCGCACCGATGACGTCGATCGTGATTGGCCTTGTCGTATCGCCGATCTGCTTCTTCTTTGTTTCGACGGTGAAGAACCGCTTCAAATATGATGATACGCTTGATGTGTTCGGTGTCCACTGCGTTGGCGGGATTGTCGGCGCGCTGGCAACGGCTGTAGTCGCGGCACCTGCGCTCGGCGGACAAGGTTATTTCGACTATACCGTGACGCCTGCAGTCGCGATTGCCGCGGCTGATTACAGCATCTCGGGCCAGCTCTGGATCCAGTTTCAAGCGGTTGCGATCACGCTTCTCTGGTCGGGCGGCGTCTCGGCGATCCTGTTCTTCATCCTCGACAAGACATTGGGCCTCCGCCCCGATGCCGATGCCGAACGTGAAGGGCTTGACCTCTCAAGCCACGGCGAACGCGCTTACAATTATTGACGAGATTGGGGCGGGCGCCCAACGCGCCAACCCCAAACCAGGTTCCTCCTGCGAACCCCTTGGGCCGGTGTTGACGCACCGGCCCCTTTTTTTTAGGGATTACACTAAGCTGCGTTGATCAGAACCGTTATCGTCATTGCGAGCGAAGCGAAGCAATCCATCTGCACCGCCGTTCTGGATTGCCGCGCTTCGCTCGCAATGACGCCCGGAGAGTCAACATCATTACACCTTGGTATTAAAGCTAACCTCCCACACATCTTTTTCAATGTTCCGGGTTGCCAAGTGGGAAAATGCCTGACAGGAACAAAGAATGAAAATTGTGCTGAACCGATTCGTGGACACAAACCTGCGCCACAATTCTAACTTATTTCTCGGGGTATTTTGCCGTGCAGTTGTCGCGTGTGTGAGCGGTCGCGCGCTATCCCTCGTCGCCCATGCGAAGCGCCGCGATAAAGGCTTCCTGCGGGATGCTGACGCTGCCATATTCGCGCATCCGCTTTTTCCCTTCCTTCTGCTTATCAAGCAGCTTGCGTTTACGGCTGGCATCGCCGCCGTAGCATTTGGCCGTCACGTCCTTGCGCATTGCAGCGATCGTTTCGCGCGCGATCACTTTGCCGCCAATCGCCGCTTGGATCGGGATTTTGAACAGGTGGCGCGGGATCAGCTCCTTGAGCCGTTCGCACATCCCGCGCCCGCGATTTTCGGCGGTGCCGCGGTGAACGATCATGCTCAGCGCATCAACGGGTTCGGCGTTGACGAGGATGCTCATCTTGACAAGATCACCCGTACGGTGGCCGATTTGGTGATAATCGAAACTGGCATAGCCGCGGCTGATGCTTTTGAGCCGATCATAAAAATCAAACACGACTTCGTTGAGCGGCAGTTCGTAGGTTACCTGCGCGCGCCCGCCGACATAGGTCAGGTTCTTTTGAATCCCGCGTCGATCCTGACACAGCTTCAAGATACTGCCGAGATATTCGTCGGGGCAGTAAATTGTCGCGCCGATCCACGGTTCATCAATCGATTCGATCTGGCTCGCGTCGGGCATGTCTGCAGGATTGTGCAGCTCAAGCGTGCCCTTATTATGGTTCATCTTGATATTATACACCACCGACGGCGCGGTCGTGATCAGATCAAGATCATATTCGCGCGTCAGCCGTTCCTGAATGATTTCAAGGTGAAGCAGGCCGAGGAACCCGCAGCGAAAGCCAAAGCCAAGTGCGGCGCTGGTTTCCATTTCAAAGCTGAAACTGGCGTCGTTGAGCCGCAGTTTGGAAATGCTTTCACGCAGCTTTTCAAAGTCGTTGGCGTCAACGGGGAAAAGGCCGCAGAATACAACGGGCTGCACTTCCTTGAAGCCAGGCAAAGCTTGCGCGGCGGGACGTTTGGCATCGGTGATCGTATCGCCGACGCGCGTCTGCGCCACTTCCTTGATCTGCGCCGTGATGAAACCGATTTCGCCTGCCGCAAGCTCAGGCAGCGTGTCGATCTTGGGGCGCATGCAGCCGACACGGTCGACGAGATGGAGCGTGCCAGCCGCCATGAATTTGATCTGCTGGCCCTTCTTGATCACGCCGTCGATGACGCGGATGAGGATCACGACGCCGAGGTAGGGATCGTACCAGCTATCTACGAGCATCGCCTTGAGCGGCGCCGCGCGGTCGCCTTTTGGCGGCGGAATGCGCGTGACGATTGCTTCGAGCACTTCGGCAATACCGATGCCCGATTTGGCGCTCGTCAGCACGGCGTTCGACGCATCAAGGCCGATGATTTCCTCAATCTCTTCGCGCACTTTTTCGACTTCGGCGGCGGGCAGATCAATCTTGTTGATCACCGGCACAATCTCATGATCATGCTCGATCGACTGGTAGACGTTGGCAAGCGTCTGCGCCTCAACGCCTTGGGCGGCATCAACGACGAGCAGCGCGCCATCGCACGCGGCAAGGCTGCGGCTGACTTCATAAGCGAAATCGACATGGCCCGGCGTGTCCATCAGGTTGAGCGTGTAATCAAGCCCGTCATTGGCCCTATACTCAAGCCGCACCGACTGCGCCTTGATCGTGATCCCGCGCTCTTTCTCGATGTCCATATTGTCGAGCACCTGCGCGGTCATCTCACGCGCCGAAAGCCCGCCCGTCTGCTGGATCAGACGGTCGGCAAGCGTAGACTTTCCGTGGTCGATATGGGCGATGATCGAAAAATTGCGAATACGGTCAAGCGGTGTGGACATGCCAGCGCGTCTAGAGGCTGTTCGGGCGCGGTGAAAGCATTTTATGCGCCACCATGTTGTGAATGTCCGCCCGACATCGCACTTAATTTAACCCGTTCTTCCCGAGCGAAGTCGGTGGGCTCGACACGAACGGTGAGTGGTGCAGCGGCATCGGTACAGCACCGATCGTCTAAATACGCGCACGGAAAACGAATCGATTGCCTTAAAAACCGTCGCTACGCGGCAGACTGCGCAGTCGACAGATGCTCTACCCCACTGCGCCTGATTGTGGAGACTGCAATTGCGGCCGCCACCATGCACACGCCAGAAAGCGTCAGGACATTGCGCGCGTCGCCGCCAAGTATCGGTTCGTAAATCACCTTGATCAAGCCTGCAAAGATCAGCATCGGGACACAGATAAACATGTTGAAAATCCCCATGTACACGCCCGTTCGCTCGGGCGGAATCGAATCGGCAAGAATGATGTATGGGTTGCCCATGATGCTACCCCAGCCCAGGCCAATGCCGATCGCGGGGATGAACAGCATCGCTTTGGATGTGATGTGCGGCAGTGCGATCATCGCCAGACCGGACAGGATGAGGCACGCCGCATGGAGCCAATTGGCACCAAGCTTGCGCGCCACCGGCACCATCGCGAGCGCCGATACAAAGGCGATACTGTTATAAAATGCGCCGACTTGACCATTGGTCAGTACCGCATCACGATACCCTTGCGTCGTTGCGTCGGCGGTGCCGTAAACCGACCGGCTGACCGAGTTGGTGACGTAATTCCAGTAACCCGACATTGCGAACCATTGGAACAGGCTCATCCATGCCATTTTGCGCATCGCGCCGGGCATATCGCGGATCGCATGGCCAATTTCAGCAAGCGTCGCACCCGCCGATTTGGGCAAAGCCGCAATCCGCGCGCGTTCGCTCTCTGAAAGCGGCAGTTCGGGAACACGCCAGATCGACCATGCAATCGTCGTGATCGAAAGAACCGCGCCAATCCAGAATGCAGCGCGCGTAAACAGCGGAATGTTGTTCGCCGACGTCGCGCTTGCGCTATTCAAGCCGACCCAGATCAGGAGCGTCGGGCTGAGATATGCGAGCATCTGTGCAAGACCTGTAAACGCGCTTTGGCTGAGAAAGCCGATCCCGCGCTGATTGCTGTCGAGCCGGTCATTCACATAAGCGCGGTATGGCTCCATCGTGACATTATTGCCGACGTCAAGCAGCAGCAGCAGCGAAAACGCCATCAGTACGCTTGATGCAAGCGGCATGAGGAACAACCCCGCGCAGCAGAGAATCGCACCAATCATGAAATAGGGCGTGCGGCGGCCCCAGCGGCTCAAGGTGCGATCGCTCATCGCACCGATGATCGGTTGAACGATCAGACCCGCGAGCGGCCCGGCAATGCCAAGCCAGGCAAAATCGGCTTCCTTTTGCCCAAGATAGCCCCAGATCGGGGCCATATTTGCCTGTTGCAGGCCAAAGCTGAATTGAAGCCCGAGAAAGCCCAAGTTCATCTGCATGATCTGCGACACGGGCAGTTTTGGTTTTGTCGAACTTGCGGGCATTTCTCTCTCCTGCGGCCAGATTTGTTGGCTCGTATGTTGTTCAGCGTGCGGTTATATCCATTGCAAGAGCGAGTCCGCCGAGTAGCCCCGCTTTATCGCCGAGCGCGGGCGCGACGACGATGTCTTGTGCGTCGCCGCGAAAATAGCCCGACCCCAGACGCGTGGCTTCAGATTTGACGAGATCGCGTAAACCCGCAGTCGCCATCACGCCGCCACCAAGAATGATCCGGCCCGGCTCCATGATTGATTGCAACATGACAACAAGCTGCGCGATGTAGGATGCGATTATCATGTGCCCGCCGTGGTCGCGGGGCAGTTCGGACAGCGGCACGCCCCACCGTGCTTTGATCGCAGGGCCACTGGCCAGCCCCTCGAAGCAGTCTGCGTGAAATGGGCAAACCCCCTTGAACGCGCTGTCATCGGCATGGCGAACCGGTCGAACGTGCCCCATCTCAGCGTGGCTGAGTCCGCGAAGTATCTTCCCGTCAACGGTCACACCGCCGCCGATCCCGGTTCCGACGGTGATGTAAACGCCGATCCGATCACCGTGGCTTGCGCCCCAACGCGCTTCGGCCAGTGCCGCCCCGTTGACGTCAGTATCAAAGCCGACGGGTAGATTGAGTGCGCGCGATACGCGTCGGGCAAAATCACTGTTGCTCCATCCCGGCTTGGTTGTGTGCGTGATAAAGCCCCAGTTTGCAGCACCGCGATCAAGCTCTGCCGGGCCAAAGCTGGCGATACCAATCGCATCAAGCGGCCCCTGATCCTTGAGCCAAGCAATCACCCCGTCGATTGTTTCGGCGGGTGTGCGTGTGTCGAGCCGGATCGTTGCACCGATGTCGTCGGGCCCTGACGCTACGCCGACAACAAACTTGGTTCCCCCGGCTTCGATGCAGCCAAAGCGTGGGCGCGACGCGGTCATACGCCGCTCGAAACAATCCGGGTTGTCGATCCGTCGATAGCAATCGTCACCATGGGTGCGATCGTACCGCCGAATTGCGCCGATTTCAACGCAACGTCGCTCGCAATATCGCGACCTTCGAGCCCCCAGTAATCGACAAAGCCGATCACTTCGAGCGTCGGCAAAACATGCCAGCCATAGGCTTGGC
>JAYVVW010000019.1:0-29679 GCA_043786595.1 Sphingomonadales bacterium
CCGCGTCATAGATGCGCGCCTGGCGCGCCGCTGCAATTGCCCCGATCAGCACGGCAACGCCGGCAAGTACCGCGACCGACGCTGCGGCACGCACCGCCGCACCCAATTGTTCGAGCAAATTTGAAACCGACGCGATCACTTCCTTCACTCTGATCAACGAAACAGATGGAAACGCGCGGGCCAATTGCCGGTTAAGCGCGGCCTCACGCGATGGGCCCGCCGACGGCGGCACCGCAATTGTTGCAAGCAAACTGTGCGGCGCACCTGACAGCGCGTTGGGCGAAAAAATCAGGGCAAAGTTAAGCCCCATCGAATCCCAGTTGATCTCACGGAAATTGGCGATCGTTGCGGGCACTTCAACGCCCAATACCGAGACAATCAGCGGATCGCCAATTTTGAGTTGCAGCGCATCGGCGGCGCGCACATCGATTGAAACGAGTGCCGGCCCGCTATAATTGCGTGGCCACCATTTCCCTTTCACAATCTGATTGCCGTCGGGCACGCGGTCGGCAAACGTCAGGCCGCGATCGCCGCGTAATATCCACGCTTCGCTCGGAATATCGGTCATGTCGGCAACCCGAACGCCGCGCAGCGCAACAATCGCGCCGCGTAGCGAGGGTACGGTGATCAGCTTCGCGCCTGGCGCGACGCGCTCTACAATGGCTGCAAATTGCGCCTCTTGATCAGACGGAATGTCGAGCGCGAAAAAGCTTGGCGCTTGCTTGGGGATGGTGCTGGCAATCTGGCCCGAAAGATTGGTTTCGATAACCGCGAGCGTCGCAAACAGCGACAGGCCTAGCCCCAGTGCAACCACAAGCCGTCCCGTTTGCGCGCCGGGGCGGTGGAGGTTGGCAAGTGCAAGCCGAGGAAGCGGGGAATTTGGCCGTGGCAAACGCGCCGCAAGCTTTTGGACGCCAACGCCAACGAGCGACAGCATTCCGATGAGTGCCACCGCCGCCAGCAAAAAATAGGCAGCGAAAAGCGGTTCGCGCGCAGTTGCGATCGCAAATCCGGCTATGATAAACGCGAGTATCACGACCACCACGATAACCGAGCGCGGCAAGCGCAAATATTGCGCGAGTTGCCCGCGAAACAGTGAAGCAGCACGCACATCGCGCGCGCGCGCCAAAGGGATGATGGCAAACAGAACTGCCGTCAAAATGCCGAACACAGCGCTGGTCAAAAGCGGCAACGGATAGATCGCGAAATTGTTGGGCAGGGGGAGTGCGTCGCCGACGAAATTAACAGCCAGAGCGGGCAGCGCAGCACCAATGACCAACCCGGCAATCACGCCAGCGAGCGCAACGATGATGATCTGAATGAGATAAGTAGCGAAGATCATCGTCGATCCCGCGCCAAGCGTTTTCAGCGTCGCAATACTGGGACGTTTACCGTCAAGATAACTCGAAACACCGTTGCCAACGCCAATTCCTGCGATCGCAAGCGCGGTCAAACCAACCAGCGAGAGAAATTGCCCCATCCGTTCGACGAACCGGCGCGTCGCGGGTGCGCCGTTGCTGCGGTCGCTATGTTCCCAATCGGCCTTTGGAAACCGGCGGTCGATGCTGGCTATGATCGATTGCGGGTCGCTTTGCGCGGGCAGGCGAATACGGTAGCGCATGTCATAAATGGTGCCCGGCTGAATCAACTTTGTGGCGGGTATATCAGCCAGGTTGAGGAGCGCGGTTGGCCCGAAGGCAAAGCCTGATCCCATGCGGTCGGGCTCGCCTGCGATGATACCCGTCACGCGGAACAGGCTTTCGCCGATGCGGATTTTATCACCGGGTTTCACGCGCAATCGCTCGGCGAGCGCCTCTGCCAATGCAACATCGCCGCGTGCTGGCCGCGCCGCAATCGCGCCGGGTGCCATCGTCAGCTTTCCGTAAAGCGGATAGGCCGCGTCGACGGCTTTCAGTTCGCCGAGCAGGGCTTCCTCGCCGTCCGCGCGCGCGATCATTGCCCTGCTGCGGATCATTGCCGAAACCTTGCCTGCGTTGCGAAATGCGGCGAGTTCATCGGATGCAGCTTCGCGTTGGAGCAGCCGGTATTCAATGTCTCCGCCAAGCAATTGCTGGCCTTGGTCGCTGATCGCGGCGCCAATTGAGGCAGCGAGACTGCCGACACCGGCCAATCCTGCGACACCGAGCATCAGACAGATCGCGAGCAAACGCAGCCCTGAAAGACCGCCACGCAGATCGCGGATCGCAAAACGCAGTGCAAGCATCACGCAGCGACCGCAACAGTCACCGTGTCGCTTTCGATTTTGCCATCGCGCATTGTTATAACGCGATCACAGCGCTGACTGAGCGCCTGATCGTGCGTGATCATGATCAGTGTCGCGCCCGTTTCCTTACGCCGTGAAAACAGCAAATCCATAATCGATTGACCGTTGGCGGCGTCAAGATTGCCCGTTGGCTCGTCGGCAAAGAGCAGCGCCGGGCGCGGCGCAATCGCGCGGGCGATCGCCACACGCTGCTGCTCACCGCCTGATAATTGCGCCGGGTAATGGTGCATCCGGTCTTGCAGTCCGACGAATGATAGCTCCTCTGCCGCGCGCACAAACGGTTGTGCAACGCCTGCAAGTTCGAGCGGCACTGCCACATTTTCAAGCGCCGTCATCGTTGGTAAAAGATGAAATGCCTGGAGTATGATCCCAATCCGGCCGCGCCGTGCGCGCGCAAGTTGATCCTCGCCCATCGCACTGAAATCAGCGCCGGCGACGTGAACCGATCCACTCGATAAACGCTCTAGCCCCGACAGTACCGCCATGAGCGATGATTTGCCCGAGCCTGAGGGGCCAAGCAGGGCAACGCTGCTGCCAGCCGTCACGACAAGCGACACGCCGCGCAAAATATCAACGCGCGCATCATTATTGCCGAGCGAGAGGGTGACATCGCGGGCATCGATCACGATATGAGGAGATGACATGGTGGCAGGAAGGCTTTCGGATGGCAGTACGGTTTTTCTCATATGGGGCGATCAAGGCGTTTTGCCAACTCGGCGTGATGACATTTGGGATTGCCGCGATGCCCGCGCATGCGGCGGACAAATTGGTTGTTGCTTTTGGTGACAGTTTGATGGCGGGCTATCGTCTCTATCCAACCGAAAGTTTTCCAGCACAACTTGAAGCGACGTTGAAACGCAGCGGTCAGGCTGTTCGTGTGCATAATGCCGGTGTGTCGGGCGATACCAGTGCGCAGGGTCGGGCGCGGCTGGGATGGGTGCTGGCATCGCTCAAGGTCAAACCTGATCTCGTGGTCGTTGAGCTCGGCGCAAATGATATGCTGCGCGCGATTGATCCCGCGCAGACGCAGGCGAATCTTGCAGCAATATTGGGTGATCTCAAAAAACGCGGGATCAAAGTCATTCTTGCCGGAATGCTGGCCTCGCCCAATCTTGGCAAGGCATATCAAACAAAATTCAATGCACTTTATCCAGCACTTGCGCGGCAATATGGTGTCGCGCGCTATCCCTTCTTTATGAACGGGGTGACGGGCAACCGCGCGCTCGTTCAAGGTGATGGCCTGCATCCCAACGCACGCGGGGTGGGCGTGATCGTGCGCGGTATTGCGCCGCTCGTCAGCCGTATGTTGAAGCCGTAGCTGCCGAGTGTGACTTGAACCGTTTTGCGCGCTCGCCTAAGCGACTTGTATGACCTCAACAAACGATATCCGCCGATCATTCCTCGATTATTTTGAAGCTGCGGGGCATGCCCGCGTGGCAGCAGCTCCGCTCGTGCCGCACAATGATCCAACACTGATGTTCGTCAACGCTGGGATGGTGCCGTTCAAAAATGTATTCACCGGTCTGGACAAGCGCCCGTACAGCACCGCGGTGTCGAGCCAGAAGTGCGTGCGCGCAGGCGGCAAGCATAATGATCTCGACAATGTCGGCTACACTGCGCGTCATCATACATTTTTTGAAATGCTCGGTAATTTTTCGTTCGGCGATTATTTCAAGGAACAGGCGATCATTCACGCCTGGGCCTTGCTCACCAAGGAATGGGGGCTTGATCCCGCGCGGCTGACGGTCACGGTCTATCATACCGATGACGAAGCGTTTGGCCTGTGGCAAAGGATCGCGGGGCTTCCCGAAAGCCGGATTATTCGCATCGCGACTTCGGACAATTTTTGGTCGATGGGCGATACCGGCCCGTGCGGACCGTGCAGCGAAATATTTTATGATCACGGCGATCATATTGCGGGCGGCCCGCCGGGTTCGCCCGATGAAGACGGCGATCGTTTTGTCGAAATCTGGAATCTGGTCTTCATGCAATATGATCAGTCGGCCGATGGCACGCGGATCACACTGCCCCGCCCGAGCATCGATACCGGTATGGGGCTGGAGCGCGTTGCCGCTGTGCTTCAGGGCGTCCACAATAATTATGATACCGATACGTTCAAGGCACTGATCGCTGAATCTGCTGATCTGACCAAAACCAGCGCGGCGGGCGAAATGGCCGCATCGCACCGCGTGATTGCCGATCATCTGCGCGCATCGGGCTTCCTTGTCGCAGACGGCGTTTTGCCCGCCAATGAAGGGCGCGGCTATGTGTTGCGGCGGATCATGCGACGCGCGATGCGCCACGCCCATCTGCTTGGCGCAAAAGATCCTTTGATGCACCGGCTTGTGCCTGCCCTTGTCGCCGAAATGGGCGGCGCTTACCCTGAACTGGTACGCGCACAGCCGCTACTTGAAGCGACATTGGCACAGGAAGAAACGCGTTTTCGCAAAACATTGGCAAACGGACTGCGATTGCTTGATGAGGCGACTGCAACGATGGGCGCTGGCGCGACGCTGCCCGGCGAAACCGCGTTCAAACTATATGATACGTTCGGCTTTCCCTACGACTTAACCGAAGACGCGTTGCGCGCGCAGGGGCTGGGCATCGACCGGAGCGGCTTTGACAGTGCAATGGCGCAACAAAAGGCCGCAGCACGCGCGGCGTGGAAGGGGTCAGGCGAACAGGCTTCGGGCGAGATATGGTTCGACATTGTCGATGCGTTCGGCGGCACCGAATTCATCGGATATGAGGCGACTGACGGCGAAGGCCAAGTTGTCGCGATCATCCGCGACGGCGCGCGCGTTGAGCAGGCCGATGCGGGCGAAAACGTTATGATCATCACCAACCAAACGCCGTTCTACGGCGAAAGCGGCGGCCAGATGGGCGACGCGGGAACGATCACAGGCAGCGACGGCCTTATCTCAATTGTCGATGACACATCAAAGCCACTGGGCCGCCTCCACGCGCATCACGCCCGTATAGTCGATGGCGCGATCAAGGTTGGTCAAGACGTCCACCTCACAATCGACGGTGATCGGCGCAACCGCATTCGCGCGAACCACAGCGCGACGCATCTGCTTCATGCGGCACTTCGCCACCGGCTTGGTGCCCATGTGACACAAAAGGGCAGCCTTGTTGCGGCGGATCGCTTGCGGTTCGACTTTGCCCAGCCGGTCGCGCTGACCGCTGATGACATTTCGGCGATCGAGGCCGAAGTGAATGCGCAAATTCGCGGGAATGCCGAAGTCTCAACCCGGCTGATGACCCCCGACGACGCAATTGCGGCGGGCGCGATGGCGCTGTTTGGCGAGAAATACGGCGATGAAGTGCGCGTGCTCAGCATGGGTTCGGACGCTTATTCGGTTGAGCTTTGCGGCGGAACGCATGTCTCGGCGCTTGGCGATATTGGACTGCTCAAGATTGTTAGCGAAAGCGCGGTCGCGAGTGGCGTACGCCGGGTCGAAGCGCTCACCGGCGAGGCCGCACGGCTTTGGCTCGTTGAGCGCGACGAGATGCTCAAAGGCGTTGCCGCGGCTTTCAAAACGAGCGTCGAAGACGTGCCAGCGCGTGTTGAGACACTCATCGACGACCGTAAGCGGCTCGAACGCGAACTTGCCGACGCAAGAAAGGCGCTTGCAATGGGCGGTGGCGCAGGCGGCGCAGCGGCGGCTAGTCCCGAGGATGTTGGCGGAACCGCATTCCTGTCGCAAATTGTTGAAGGGCTTGATCCCAAGGAATTACGCGGACTGATCGATGACGCGCGCAAGACTTTGGGCGAGGGCGTCGTCGCGTTCATCGCGGTCAATGATGGCCGCGCTTCACTCGCTGCCGGGGTTACGCCGGGCCTTGCTGGCAAGGTTGATGCAATTGCACTGGTGCGCGCGGGTGTTGCGGCGCTTGGCGGGCAAGGCGGCGGCGGACGTCCCGATATGGCGCAGGGCGGTGGCCCGAATGGCGATCAAGCGGCGGCGGCGATCGACGCGATCCGGACGCTTATCGCGGCTTGATTTGCATCGGGCCAAGCCGGGGGCCATGTTCCAATTCCCCAGCCAGCTTGATTTCAGCGCGCAGTTCGTCACGCTTTTGATGCACTGAGGCGATCACTGGCCCCATCGCGATACCAAGATCGACAAGGACAGCTTCGGACAATTGCAATGAGCTTTCAAGCGTTTCGGGCACCGCGTCGGTCGCACCCGCGCGGTAAAGCTCGGCAGCGTGCGTGGTATCGCGCGCGCGCGCGACGATAGTCAGTTCGGGAAAACGTTTTCGCAGTGTCTGTGTTAACCGCACCGCCTGAACTGGATCATCCATCGTCAGGACAACCGCATTAGCGTTCGCGGGGTTAAACCGGTCAAAGGTTGCCGCGCGGCCCGCGTCGCCAAATTCGACAGGTTTGCCCGCTCGGCGCGCGCGCGTGACATGGTCGACATTGGCTTCGATCGCTACATAGGCGCGGTGATGCACCTCAAGCATCTCAGCAACAAGCTGGCCAACCCGCCCAAAGCCGACGATGATCGTGCGTGGTTCCCCTGAATGGGCAAGCGGCACCGGTCGGCTGCCACGTCTCCATTCGATTCGCCGCGCGACATCATGGCCAGTGCGCGCGAGAAGCGGTGTAATGGTCAGACCAATTGCGGTCACCACAGTCCAGAATGCTGCATCTTCTGCACTGATGATCAGCGCCTGCGCCGCCGCGCCGAGCACAATCAGCGTTGTTTCCGAAGGGCTTGCCATCAGCATACCCGTTTCGGTCGCAACGCCTGCGCTAATTCCCCCGATCCGCAGCAAGATCGATGTGACCGCGATTTTGATCACCACAACCGCAAAGACCGCGCTGACCAAAACGGGCCAGCGCTCGGCGATCATTGTCAGATCAAGCGACATGCCGATGCTGATCAGAAAAACCCCAAGTGCAAGCCCCTTGAAGGGTGCGGTGACGACCTCGACCTCACCGCGGTATTTCGTTTCGGCAATCAGCAGCCCTGCGACAAGCGCGCCGACGATGGGCGACAGCCCGACCGCGGTTGTCGCGAGGCTGGCGAGAATGACGACAAGCAGGCTTGCCGACAGAAACAGTTCGGGGCTTTTGGTGCGCGCCGCTTGTGCGAAAAGTGGCGGTAGCAGAAACCGGCCGCCGATCAGCATCGCGCCAACCGTCAAAATACCGTAACCGATCGTTGAAAAGAGCACCCCCAAGCCGTCCGCCTGCGCGGCGGGGCCGAGCGCGCCGAGAATGAAGATGATCGGGATCAGCGCAAGGTCTTCAAACAGCAGCATCGCCAGCGCAAGCCGCCCGACCGCACTCGTTGTTCCCGCAATTGGCAGGACGAGCGCGGTTGAAGATAGCGACAGTGCAATGCCAAGCCCAAACGCAGCAGCACCCGATTCGCCCGCAGCCATCAGTGCGACTGCAATCAACAGCGCAGCGCCGAAGAGTTCGGTTGATCCAAACCCGATCAATCGATTTCGCATCGCCCAAAGCCGTGCGAACGACAGTTCGAGGCCAATCGAAAAGAGCAGCAGGATGATGCCAAGCTCGGCGAACGGGCCGATTGCCTCGGGTTGGCTGATCGTTACCCAGTTGAGCCACGCAAAATCGTTGGTCAGCGCGCCAAGCCCGAAAGGGCCGACGAGGATACCAACAAGAATGAAGCCGATGACGGGGGTGATCCGGATTCGCGCAAATGCCGGGATAACAATGCCCGCAGCGCCGAGGATCACAAGCGCGTCGCTAAAACCGGAAGTCTGAAAATCGGGGGCCATAGTCGCATCTAACGCAATATTGTGCCAATTGTCAGTGGTGGATCATGAAGTCATCATAATCGGAGGCGGGCCGGCCGGAATGATGGCTGGATTGCTGTTTGCGCGCGCGGGTGCCCGGGTGCTTGTGCTTGAAAAACACGGCGATTTTCTGCGCGATTTTCGCGGCGACACCGTCCACCCGTCGACGATGGAAATTCTTGATCAACTCGGATTGCTTGATCGATTTCTGGCACGACCGCATGACCGATTCGACCAAGCGACGGTCAAAGTCGCTGGGCAGGTGATGACAATCGGCGATCTGCGTCATCTGAAAACACCCGCACCGTTTATCGCAATGATCCCGCAGTGGGAGTTTCTCAACTTTTTGGAAGAGGAGGCTTCAAAATATCATGGCTTTAGCCTGCGCCTCAATGCCGAGGTTGTCACATGTTGGGAAGAAAACGACCGCATCACGGGCGTATCCCTGAGCGATGGGAGCAGGCTGCGCGCGCAAAAGCTTGTCGTCGCGGCCGATGGCCGGGGGTCAGTCATCCGTACCCAAGGACTGCTGCCACTCACGACGTTGGGTGCGCCGATTGATGTGCTGTGGTTCAGCCTGCCAAAGCTTAATCGCGAGGGCGATGGGATACGCGGGATATTTGATGCGGGGCGGATCATGGTAATGATCAACCGCAACGATTATTGGCAGTGCGCCTTCGTTATTGCCAAAGGCGGCGCGGATGCGGTGCGCGCGCGCGGGATTGAATCGGTGCGGGCTGAAATCGAGGCGTTGGTTCCCGAGATGGGGTCGCTCAACGATGTTCTGACCGACCTTGATCAGCTCAAACTTCTGTCGGTGGCGCTTGACCGGCTTGATCGCTGGCATCGGCCCGGCTTGCTTGTGATCGGCGATGCGGCGCACGCAATGTCGCCGATCGGCGGCGTCGGGATCAATCTGGCGATTCAGGACGCGGTTGCAGCTGCGAATATCCTCGCGGGGCCGCTGGCCGATGGGCGTTATGTTGACGCGCTGCTGCGGCGGGTTGAGCAGCGGCGATTGCTGCCAACGCGAATCGTTCAACGCGGACAGAAGTTTGCGCAAGACAATGTTATTGGCAAACTCCTCGCAAGACGCGTGGCGCTGGTTCGACCGCCACTCATCATGCGGCTGATCAATCGTTTTCCGTTGCTGCGCCGAATTCCGGGCCGGATGATTGGCCTCGGCGTCCGGCGCGAGCGTGTGTTGTCGCCTGAAATCAGGCCGACAGAGCGTGTGTTGTCGCCTGAAATCAGGCCGACATTGCCTTTTCAAGATTAAGGCGGACAGCTTCAAAAAACTGCTCGGTCGTCATCCACGGCTGATCAGGCCCGATCAGAATCGCAAGATCCTTGGTCATGCCGCCGTCCTCAACGGTCTTGATGCAGCAGCGCTCGAGCGTTTCTGCAAATTTGATGACATCGGGCGTGCCGTCAAATTTACCGCGATATTTGAGACCGCCCGTCCAGGCAAAGATCGACGCGATCGGATTGGTCGATGTCGCTTTACCCTGCTGGTGCATGCGGTAATGGCGCGTCACGGTGCCGTGTGCGGCCTCGGCTTCAACCGTTTTCCCGTCGGGCGACAACAATACTGACGTCATCAGGCCAAGCGAACCAAAGCCCTGCGCAACCTGATCCGACTGCACGTCGCCATCATAGTTCTTGCACGCCCAGACAAATTTACCCGACCATTTGAGCGCCGACGCAACCATATCATCAATCAGACGGTGTTCGTAGATGATGTTGGCAGCCGCGAACTGATCCTTGAATTCAGTTTCAAACACATGTGCAAACAGATCCTTGAATTGCCCGTCATACGCCTTGAGGATCGTGTTTTTGGTCGAAAGATACAGCGGCCAGCCGCGGCCAAGCGCGTAATTCATGCTGGCGCGGGCGAAATCGCGGATCGACTCGTCTAGATTATACATCGCCATCGCAACGCCCGAAGCGGGATATTGAAACACCTCTTCATCGATTACGGTGCCATCGTCGCCTTCAAAAATCAGACGCAGCTTGCCAGGGCCGGGTACGCGAAAATCGGTCGCGCGGTATTGATCGCCGAACGCGTGACGGCCAACAACGATCGGATCGGTCCAACCCGGGATGAGCCGAGGGACGTTTTTGATAACGATTGGCTCACGGAACACAACGCCGCCCAATATGTTGCGGATCGTGCCGTTTGGCGATTTCCACATCTTTTTGAGATTGAACTCTTTGACCCGATCTTCGTCGGGCGTGATCGTCGCGCATTTGACACCAACGCCGTATTTCTGGATCGCCTTGGCCGAATCGACGGTAATTTGATCAGCGGTTTCATCGCGCACTTCAACCGCGAGATCATAATATTCGAGATCGATATCAAGGTAGGGCAGGATCAGCCGTTCACGAATCCATTGCCAGATAATCCGCGTCATTTCATCGCCATCGATTTCAACGACTGGAGTTTTTACCTTGATCTTCGCCATATCTTTCGCTCTCTTCCCGGGGATGGACTGTGAGGCCGCATAAGCAATGACGCAACGTCAATCAACCGTCGAACGCTTGTATCTATCGCACCGGCTCCCTACAACATGTGCATGTCTTTAATTGAAAATAGTCCGCCCGCCGTTTCTGGCGTGAAGTGGCGTTGGCCACCCGTTCACCCCGAAGGCCGAAAATTTGCGCTGATTGCCGGAACCGTCACGCTTGTGCTTGCGGCATTGGCCTGGGAAACACTTGCCTGGCCGATGGCGGGTGTTACGCTGTGGGTGCTGGCGTTCTTCCGCGATCCTGCGCGCACGGTTCCGCAAGGTGATGATCTGATCATTGCCCCCGCCGACGGCATGGTGACGCTGATTCAAGAGGTGTTACCGCCGCGCGAAATGGGGGGAATCGACGGGCTAGGTGACCAGCCGGTGACGCGGGTCTCGATCTTCATGAGCGTGTTTGATGTTCACATCAACCGCACACCGATCGCGGGAACCGTCAAGCAAGTCGTTTATATCTCAGGCAAATTTCTTAACGCCGATCTCGACAAAGCGAGCGAAGACAATGAACGCCAGCACATCCTGATCGAGCGGCGCGACGGCGTCCGTATCGGCTTCACGCAGATTGCCGGACTGGTTGCGCGGCGGATCGTGCCATTTGTGAAGGCAGGCGACATGATTGCGGCGGGACAGCGCGTTGGCCTGATCCGTTTTGGCAGCCGCGTTGACGTGTATCTACCCGCCGGGACGGCACCCCATGTTGCACTTGGCCAGCGGATTGTTGCTGGCGAAACGATCCTCGCGCGGATTGGTGATAATCAGAGATTGCTCGGGTCGGCGCTGTGACAAATGAACGGACGGCGCGGCGCGGCATTCCCCTGCGCGCAATTGCGCCCAACGCGATCACTGCCATGGCGCTGTGCAGCGGATTGACCGCAATCCGGTTTGGGATTGCTGGCGATTGGGAAAAAGCGCTGATCGCGATCATTATTGCCGGGCTGCTTGACGGTGTTGATGGCCGTGTTGCCCGCTTGCTTCACGCCGACAGCCGGTTTGGCGCGGAGCTCGATTCGCTCTCCGACGTGATTGCGTTTGGCGTATCGCCTGCGCTGGTCATTTATCTTTGGTCGTTGCAGACCTTGCCTAAATTTGGCTGGATGTTTGCGCTTGGCCTCGCGCTGTGTTGTGCGCTCCGCCTCGCGCGGTTCAACGCGGCGATTGATGTCGAAGATCAACCACACAAATCGGCAGGATTTCTGACTGGGGTTCCAGCACCAGCCGCCGCAGGGCTTGCAATGTTTCCAATGTATCTCTGGCTTGAGACCGCCGAGCCGATTTTCCGTAATCCCTTACTCGTCGCGCCGTGGCTCGCTTTTGTTGCGTTTTTGATGATCTCGAACGTCGCGACATTTAGCTGGGGTTCAATCCGCCCGCGCCGCCATGTGCGGTTAGAGTTGATTTTGCTCTTCGCACTTGTCGGAAGTGCCATATTCCTGATTCCGTGGATCACCCTCAGCATCATCTGCGCGTTATATGTTGCCGCAATCCCTCTGGGAATGCGCAGCTACGCAAAGGTCAGGCAGCTAAGGCGTGCGTCTCTCGCCGCATAGCCGGTGCGGGTGACGTGCGCGCATGACGTAAAACCACCGGAGAATTACGCCGCGATTTTCCCTCAACAAATACAACAAATACACTCATGTCGCCCGAAAAACGCTTTCCGGCGAGCGCCGACATGATTTTCTCAGCGTTGACGATCAGCGTCTGCGCGGTCAGACCAACCGCCAGCAACAATACTAAAACGCTTCCAATCACTGACAAGACCGCCATCTGAATTCTCCTTACGTCTCGATAATGTTCTAATATCGTTCCAATGTCAAGCACTGTTTGCAATTTGTTCCAAAAATATATCAGTTGAACCGAGTCGCAGCCTGTCGGTTCCTTTTGGCCACGCTCAAAGCGCCAAAATACGTCCGATAGCCTGATAACACGACGAACCGAGTGCGTGCGCGCTTCGATTGCCAAACTTGGTTCTCGACATTGCGCAGGAGCGAAGTGATTGCGGCAATCCAGAAAGGGGCGGAAACACCCAAAGACTGGATTGCCGCGCTTCGCTCGCAATGACGACGGGCAGGTTGATGGAGGTATCCAGCTTTAACAACAGAGCCCGCGATACGCATAATGCTTGCAATCGGGCGCAGCCCCCGTTAAGCGCGCAGCCTCAATCCCGCATGGGAGGCACATAAACCGGTGTGGAGCAGGTGCTCCATTCTCGCCTCTCAGTGGACTAACCGGAAGGAATTATCCCCATGGCGACACCAACTGTCACCATGCACCAGCTTTTGGAAGCTGGCGCACATTTTGGCCACCAGACTCATCGGTGGAATCCGAAGATGAAGCCCTATATTTTTGGCGATCGCAACGGCATTCACATCCTTGATCTGTCGCAGACCGTGCCTTTGATGGCGCGCGCGCTTGATTTCGTATCGGCTTCGGCAGCACGCGGCGGTAAAGTCTTGTTCGTTGGTACCAAGCGCCAGGCGCAGGATCCGATTGCAGACGCAGCGCGCGCTTCGGGGCAGCATTATGTCAACCACCGCTGGCTGGGCGGTATGCTCACCAACTGGAAGACGATTTCGGGTTCGATCAAGCGTTTCAAGGCGCTTGAAGAGCAGCTTGCCGGTGACACCGCAGGCCTGACCAAGAAGGAAGTGCTCCAGCTGACGCGCGAACGCGACAAGTTTGAACTTTCGCTTGGCGGTATCCGCGATATGGGCGGCATTCCTGACGTGATGTTCGTGATCGATGCGAACAAGGAAGAACTCGCGATCAAGGAAGCCAATGTTCTTGGCATTCCCGTCGTTGCGATCCTCGATTCAAACGTATCGCCCGATGGCATTGCGTTTCCGATCCCCGCAAACGATGACGCAAGCCGTGCGATCCGCCTTTACTGTGATGCGATTGCAGCCGCTGCGACACGCGGTGGGCAAACGGGCCAAGCTGCGCGCGGCGTAGACCTTGGTGCGGCGGCTGAACCCGTTGCCGAAACCGTTCTGGCTGATCCAGTCGTTGAAGTTGAAGCGGCTCCAGTGGTTGAAGCCGAACCGGCAACCGCAGCATAACAATGACCGTCATCCCCGCGTAGGCGGGGATCCATACGCCGCAACGCCTGAACCTATGGGTCCCCGCCCGCGCGGGGATGACACTTTACCGTAAAGGACGAAAACATGGCTGAAATTACAGCAGCAGCAGTCAAGGCACTGCGCGAAACCAGCGGCGCTGGCATGATGGATTGCAAAAAAGCGCTCACCGAAACAAATGGCGAAATGGATGCCGCCGTCGATTGGCTGCGCGCCAAGGGTCTTGCCACGGCGTCGAAGAAATCAAGCCGCACCGCCGCCGAAGGACTCGTCGGCGTTGTCGTCAGTGGCACCGTGGGTGCAGCGGTCGAAGTCAACAGCGAAACCGATTTCGTTGCCAAAAACGCACAGTTTCAGGACTTTGTCACGACCGTTACGAATATTGCCGTAACCACAGGCGATGATATTGCCGCATTGACCGCGGCACCCTTTGGCAACGGGTCGAGCGTTGGCGAAGTGCTGACCAACAACATTGCAACGATCGGCGAAAACCAGACGCTGCGCCGCGCGCGCCGTCTATCGGTGAGCCAGGGTGCTGTCGTGGCCTATGTTCACAATGCTGCGGCTTCAGGACTTGGCAAGATTGGTGTTCTCGTTGCGCTTGAAAGTGCAGCCCCTGCCGATGCGCTCGAAGCACTTGGCAAGCAGCTTGCGATGCATGTTGCCGCAGCATTTCCGCTTGCGCTTGATGAAAGCGGCATTCCCGCCGACGTGATCGCGCGCGAACGTGCGATCGGCATCGAAAAGGCCGCCGAATCGGGTAAGCCTGCTGATGTGATCGCCAAGATGGTCGACGGTACGGTTGCCAAATTCGTCAAGGAAAACGCGCTGCTCAACCAGCTGTTCGTGATCGACGGCAAAACCAAGATTGCTGACGTTGTCGCAAGCGCTGGCAAAGCGGCGGGTGCCGAGATCAAGCTGGTTGACTATGTCCGTTTCCAGCTTGGCGAAGGCATTGAAAAGGTCGAAAGCGACTTTGCTGCCGAAGTCGCCGCAGCCGCAGGTATCTGATCGCGTCGCTCTCTTGGTCAAACAGGAGAGCGATGAGTTTCAGTCGAACACCTCCGTTTTTGTCGAGCGAAGTCGAGACACCTGTACGTGTTGCACGTCCCTCGACTTCGCTCGGGACAAACGATTCAATGTAAAGCCATCGCGCTCTAGGGAGCGAACATGCTTCACAAGCCGGCGCACCCACACTAGGGTGCCCGGCGATGGGCAGATAATCGACGCCTGATCTTCACTTGGAGAGTGTCCCGCCATGTCCCGCCGCCGCTTCAAACGTATCCTGCTGAAGCTTTCGGGCGAAGCGTTGATGGGTGACCGCCAGTTCGGGATTGATCCGGCAACGGTCGCGCGGATGGCGCAAGAGGTAAAGGCCGCCAAGGACGCTGGGTTTGATCTGTGCCTTGTGATTGGCGGCGGCAATATTTTTCGCGGGCTGGCCGGCGCAGCAAACGGGCTTGATCGCACGACGGGCGATTATATGGGCATGCTCGCGACGGTGATGAACGCGCTTGCGATGCAGAATGCGCTTGAACAGATTGGTGTTGAAACACGCGTTCAATCGGCAATCCCGATGGCTACGGTGTGCGAACCCTACATCCGCCGCCGCGCCGCGCGCCACCTTGAAAAGGGCCGGATCGTAATTTTTGCGGCAGGCACGGGCAATCCATTCTTCACGACCGACACGGGCGCTGCACTGCGCGCCGCCGAAATGAACTGCGATGCCTTGTTTAAGGGCACGAGCGTTGACGGCGTTTATGATGCCGATCCGAAGCAGGTTGAAACAGCAAAACGGTTTGATGAGTTGAGCTTCAACACCGTTCTTGCCAAAGATTTGAAGGTGATGGACGCAAGCGCCGTTGCGCTGTGTCGCGATAATGATATTCCGATCATCGTGTTTAACATCCGCGAACAGGGCAATCTTGCGCTCGTGTTAAGCGGCGAAGGTGTTGCAACGATGGTTCACAATGGGGAGCGAACTGATGCCAGCGTATAGCAAAGCCGATCTCGAACGCCGGATGCACGGCGCGGTTGAATCGCTCAAAAGCGATCTTGTAGGTTTGCGCACCGGGCGCGCCTCGGTCAATTTGCTCGATCCGATTCAGGTCACTGTCTATGGATCGAACATGCCGCTCAATCAGGTCGCTACTGTTTCCGCACCCGAACCGCGTTTGCTTTCGGTGCAAGTGTGGGACAAATCGAATGTCGGCCCGGTTGAAAAGGCGATCCGCAACGCCGGACTCGGGATCAACCCGATCACCGACGGCCAGAACATCCGCCTGCCGATCCCCGATCTGACCGAAGAGCGCCGCAAGGAGCTTGCCAAGCTTGCCGGTCAATATGCCGAAAAAGCAAGGATTGCGGTGCGCAATGTGCGGCGCGACGGCATCGATACGCTCAAGATCGACGAAAAGAAGAAAGACATTAGCGAGGATGATCGCAAGCGCTTTGAAACCGAGGTGCAAAAGCTGACCGACGCGATCATCGGCGAAGTCGACGCGGCGGCGGCGGCGAAGGAAAAGGAAATTCTCGGCAAGTGATTTTGCGCAAGCCTGCCAAGGTGGAGCCCGCTTCCGGTGCCGCGACCGTGCCGCGCCATGTCGCGATCATCATGGATGGCAATGGCCGCTGGGCCAAAAAGCGTCACTTGCCGCGCCTTGCCGGTCATAAAAAAGGCATCGAGGCGGCGCGCGCTACGGTGCGTGCTGCGGGCGACCTTGGGATTGAGGTACTGACGCTTTACGCCTTTTCATCGGAAAATTGGCGTCGCCCCGAAGAAGAAGTCAGCGATCTGATGGGTTTGCTCCGCATCTTCATCCAGACCGACATCGAAGAGCTTGCTGGCAACGGCGTCCAATTGCGTATTATCGGCGATTATCAGGTGCTTGCGCCCGATATTGTCAAGCTAATTGATGCGGCAATCGCGCGTACGGCGATGAACAGCAAAACCGTCCTCGCGATTGCGCTCAACTACGGATCGCACGCTGAAATCGTTCGCGCAACGCGTGCGATTGCCGAACGCGTTAGCAAGGGCACGCTTGCACCCCACGAAATCACAGCGGGAATGATCGAAAGCCTGCTCTACACCGCCGATCTGCCACCGCCTGATTTGCTGATCCGGACATCGGGCGAAAAACGGCTTTCGAATTTCCTGATGTGGCAGCTTGCCTATTCCGAATTTCTGTTCGTCGATACGCTGTGGCCCGATTTTGGCGCAGACGATCTGGCGAACGCAGTCGCCGATTTTAGCCAGCGCCAGCGCCGCTATGGTGGCGTGTGAGCCAAGCTGAAAAGCCCAAATCTGACCTCGCGTTGCGCAGCGGGGTTGCGCTGATCCTCATGGCAATTGCGGGCGGCGCGCTGTGGCTCGGCGATCTTGCATTCTGGGGGCTTGCGACGGTTGCGGGGTTGCTGATGCTATGGGAATTTGCCGGATTGCTCAAAGTCAGCGACCGTGACCGCAAAATTGCGATGGTTGCGTTTTGCGTCCCGCTCGGCGCGATGTCGGCGCTTGGCGATGGCATGGGCTTTTTTGCGAGTGGTGCGCTCATCGGGATGGCGGTGGCGACGGCTGCGATCACCCGCAACGGGCGGCTTGGCGGCGCGCTGATTTACGTCGGGGTTCCCGTCTTTGCACTTGTTTGGCTGCGCATTCATAGCGGTGACGGACTTTTGCTGACGTTCTGGGCGCTCTCGCTCGTTTGGGCGACCGACACCGGAGCCTATTTTGCAGGGCGTTCGATCGGCGGCCCCAAAATTGCGCCGGCAATCAGCCCGAACAAGACGTGGGCGGGGCTTGGCGGCGGGATGCTCGCCGCCTTGCTCTGGGGACTGGCGCTTCATCATTATGCGGGGCTTCCGCTGTTTCTGGCGCAGACAAGTCCGCTGCTTGCAGTACTTGCACAGTCGGGCGATTTCTTTGAAAGCTGGATGAAGCGCAGGGCAGGGGTCAAAGATAGCGGGACGCTGCTTCCGGGCCACGGCGGCGTGCTTGACCGGCTTGACGGGCTGGTGACGTCAGCCCCGATTGCCGCGCTGCTCGTTGCGCTCGGCGGCGCTGGATGACGCGCCGCACGGTCACCATATTGGGCGCGACTGGCTCGGTCGGCACCTCGACGCTTGATCTTATCAACCGCAACGCCGAACGGTTCGCAGTGATCGCTTTGACGGCGCAGACCGATGTCGAAGGCCTCGCAAAAGCCGCGCGGGCATGCGGTGCGCGCCATGCCGTCATCGGTGACGCACGCAGGCATGACGATTTGAAGACTGCGCTTGCGGGCAGCGGGATCACGACAGCGGCTGGTTGTGATGCGATTACAGAGGCCGCGCAGATGGACGCAGACTGGACGATGGCCGCTATCGTTGGCTGTGCGGGTATGATGCCCGTTCTTGCCGCGCTCAAACGCGGGAAATTCGTCGCGCTGGCGAATAAGGAGGCGCTGGTTTCGGCGGGTTCGCTGATGATCGAGGCGGCGCGCGAATCGGGAGCCACGCTGCTGCCAGTCGACAGCGAGCATAACGCGGTATTCCAATGTCTCGATCAATCTGCCCCCAAAGGCGTGGCAAAGATCATCCTGACTGCAAGCGGCGGCCCCTTCCGCACCTGGTCGCGCGCTGAAATGGCGAATGTCACCCCCGAACAAGCGGTTAATCATCCCAACTGGTCGATGGGCGCGAAAATTTCGGTCGATTCGGCGACGATGATGAACAAGGGGCTCGAACTCATCGAGGCCTATCATCTGTTCGGACTTGGCGGTGATCAGCTTGATGTCATCGTCCACCCGCAATCGGTGATCCATTCGATGGTTGAATATATCGACGGATCGGTGATCGCACAGCTTGGCGCGCCCGATATGCGAACGCCGATTGCGCATTGCCTCGCGTGGCCTGATCGGATGGCGGGGCCATCGCCGCGTTTAGACCTCGCGGCCATTGGCAGACTTGATTTTGAAGCACCTGATTGCGAACGATTTCCGGCACTGCGGCTCGCCCGTGAAGCGATGGTGGCAGGGCAGGGTCGCGCGGCGATCCTCAATGCTGCGAATGAAATTGCGGTGGCGGCGTTTCTTGGTGGGCATACGCAATTTGGCCAGATCGCCGAAATCGTCGAACATAGCCTTGATCATTATGCGCCGCCCGCGCCAGCCAGCATTCATGATGTGATTGCTATCGATGCCGAAGCGCGACGGATTGCGTCGCTCCGCGTAGAAAAGGTATTTGCGTGACACAGACCCCCGGTTTTTTGTGGACTTTGCTGTTTTTTCTGCTCGCGATCGGGCCGCTTATCTTTTTTCATGAGCTAGGCCATTATCTTGTCGGGCGGTGGAACGGTGTAAAGGCCGATGTCTTCTCGATCGGCTTTGGCCGCGAGATCGCTGGCTGGACAGACAAACGCGGGACACGGTGGAAGGTTGGGTGGCTCCCGTTAGGTGGTTATGTCCGCTTTGCAGGCGATATGAGCGCGTCAAGCGAGCCGAGCGCGGAGTGGAAAACGCTTCCCGTCGCAGAGCGTGATATGACGTTCCAGAGCAAGGCGCTGTGGCAACGCGCGCTGATCGTTGTCGCAGGACCGGTGACCAATCTGGCGCTCGCTGCGATTATTTTCGCAGGGATTATCGCGGCTTACGGCATGCAAGTGACGCCGAGCGTGGTGGGTGCCGTGCAACCCGGATCGGCCGCCGCAAAGGCTGGTTTTCAGCCAGGTGATACGCTCACCGCCGTTGACGGACGCGCGCTCAGCAGTTTTAATGATGTGGCGCAATATGTCGAGTTGCGCCCGATGCAGTTGATGACATTCGATGTGACGCGCGGCGGGAAATCGATCGAGATCGTTGCAGCCCCCGCTGAAGATCGCACCGTTGACCGGTTTGGCAATAAGGGGCGTCGCGGGCGTCTGGGCCTCGGCTCAACAGCGCCAAAGATCGTCCAACTGCCCTTTTATGAAATTCCAGGCGCGGCGATCAAGCAGACGGCTTCGGTGCTGCGATCAATGGTTGATGGTCTGGGCCAGTTGATCACGGGCAAGCGCTCGCTCCGCGAACTCGGCGGGCCGATCATGATTGCCAAATATTCGGGGCAGACTGCTGCGATGGGGTTTGTGACCTTCCTCAGCTTTGTCGCGCTCATTTCCATTAATCTGGGATTCATCAACCTGTTGCCAATCCCTACGCTCGACGGCGGTCATCTGTTTTTCTATGCGGTTGAGGGCGTCATTCGGCGGCCTGTCAGTCAAACAGTGCAGGAATGGGCGTTTCGTTCGGGTTTCGTATTGCTGATGGGATTGATGCTGTTTGCAACATTCAACGATCTGGCCGCTTTTGGCCCGTGGCGATAGCGAACCGGGTTGATTGGTTGGCCCGCTTCGGGCAGGGGCTTGGCGGGGCACCGTGATTATTAACAAAAGGCGTAGAAAAGCGTGAAAGCAAACAAAGCTTCTCAATTTGGCCGGCGCGTTACCGCAGCATTGCTGTTCAGCACGGCCGCGCCGTTTCTGGCGATGCCAACGCTTGCTCAAATGACGACAGCGCCGCCGCCGATCGCAACCAACGTCATCAAATCGGTGGCGGTCACAGGCGCGCAGCGGCTTGAGCCTGATACGGTGCGTTCTTATGTTCAGCTTCGCCCCGGTTCGAACTACACGACAGAAACGCTTGATCAGGCGATCCGCACGCTGTTCGATACCGAACTGTTTGTCGACGTGCAAATTCGCGACAATGGTGGCGCGCTGACGATCGAAGTTCGTGAAAATCCCGTGATCAACCGTATTTTGCTTGAGGGCAATAAGCGGATCAAGGAAGACAAGATCAACAAGGAGATCAAGCTCGCGCCGCGACAGATTTTTACCCGGTCAAAAGTACGCGCCGATGTCGCGCGGATTATCGAGCTTTACCGGCGTCAGGGGCGATTTGCGGCACGCGTCGAACCCAAATCAGTCGCACTTGATCAGAACCGCGTCGATGTCGTTTTTGAAATTTCTGAAGGGCCAAAATCGAAGGTTCGCCAGATCAACATATTGGGCAACGAAAAATTTAACGACAGCAAACTGCGCGGCGAAATGGCGACAAAGCAATCGCGTTTCTATCGGCTGTTAAGTTCGGGCGCGAGCTATGATCCCGATAAGCTGGCATTTGACCAATCAAAGCTGCGCCAGTTTTACCTGACGCAGGGTTATGCCGATTTCCGGATTGTGTCAGCGGTGGCTGAATTGACGCCCGACAAGCGCGATTTCATCGTGACCTATGTTGTTGAAGAAGGCGAACGTTACAAATTCGGCGAGGTGAAGGTTGAAAGCGAAATCCGCGATTTCAAGCCGCTCGCATCGCGGATCGCGGTCAAGCAGGGCAATTGGTATAATGCCAAGCTTGTCGAGGATACGGTCGAAAATCTGACGCAATCGGCCGGGCTGTTCGGCTATGCCTTCGCTGAGGTCAACCCGACGTTTGACCGCGACAAAGACGCCAAGACGATGACGATGACCTTCAAGGTTGACGATGCGCCGCGCGTTTATGTTGAGCGGATTAACATCAACGGCAATACGCTGACGCAGGATAAGGTTGTGCGCCGCGAATTCCGCCTGACCGAGGGTGATCCGTTTAACTCGTTTCAGGTCAAGCGTTCATCCGACCGTATCCAGTCGCTTGGGTATTTTCAGGAAAAGCTTGAGATCGAGCAAAAGCCCGGTTCTGCGCCTGATCGTGTCATCCTTGAAGCCAATGTCGAAGAGAAATCAACCGGCGAGCTTCAATTATCGGCCGGTTTTTCGAGCATCGAACGGTTCATCGTCAACGCATCGATCCGCCAGCGCAATTTTCGCGGCAAGGGCCAGGAACTGCGCGCGAGCGTAAATTATTCAAGCTTTTCAAAGTCGGTCGAACTTGGTTTTACCGAGCCTTATCTGTTCGACAAGAATATCGCGCTTGGCGGCGACATTTTCCGCCGCGACTTTAACAATTTCAACCGCTTCAACGGGTCGCGCAATACGACGTACAAGCAGACGACAACGGGCTTCCAGCTTCGCGTCGGGGTGCCGATTACCGAATTCCTGTCATTTGCTGGTCGCTACGGCATCAACTATGATGAAGTGACGATTGATCAAAACCTTTTCTTCTCTGATGGCCAGTGCCAGCCGCTGATCGCAGGTCGCTTCCTGTGCGATTCGATTGGAAATCGTACAACGTCATCAGCAGGTTACAGCATTGTCTTTGATAATTTGAACAACCGCCTGCGACCTAGTGGTGGGCAGCGGTTTGTCTTCAGCCAGGATTTTGCCGGGCTTGGCGGCAGTGTGAAATATGCGCGCACGCGCTTTGATGGTGCCAAATACTGGCAACCGTTCGGGCGTTTCATATTCTCGGTCGCGGGAGAAG
Organism: Sphingomonadales bacterium; assembly: GCA_043786595.1. Lineage (GTDB taxonomy): Bacteria > Pseudomonadota > Alphaproteobacteria > Sphingomonadales > Sphingomonadaceae > Aquisediminimonas. The sequence goes on from JAYVVW010000019.1 coordinate 22,037, forward strand.
GCGGATATATTCACCCGCTTGGAAAAAGCCGTGGGCCGGGCAACGACAAGGTGCGCATCACCGACCGCAACTTCCTTGGCCAGCCTGAATTTCGCGGCTTTGATATTCGCGGGATCGGCCCGCGTATTCAGCGGACGTTGCTTGATGCCAATGGTATTCCGAGCCGCGTTCGAACCGACATCATCAGTGATGATGCGATCGGCGGACGTGCCTTTTATCGCGGGCGGTTTGAACTTGAAGTACCCGTTGGTTCGGGCGCGAAGGGGCTTGGCTTGCGTCCAAGCTTGTTTGTCGATTTTGGTTCGGTATTTAACGTAACCCAACCGCTCGCGCTGCGCCGCCCGAACGGAACGACGCTGTGCCGTAACTTAACGACACGTGCGACCACTGAAATCCAGATGGCTACTGTGTGCCCGACAGGATCAGACCCAGTTTTCCAGTCGCAACCGTTTGAAGACGTCTTCCTCGGTAATTCGGCGAAACCGCGCGTTGCCGTGGGTATTGGCGTCAATTTGAATTCACCCTTCGGCCCGTTCAGGATCGATTTATCAAGGGCTCTGCTAAAAGAGCGTGGGGATGATGTTAAAAACTTCTCTTTCAACGTAGGAACTGCATTCTGATGACTAAGATTTTCAAAGCTATTTTGCTCGCAACTGCGCCAGTCGTGGCGTTGGCTGCAATGCCGTCGGTTGCTTTTTCGCAGGCCGCCGTCAATGTCGGCGTCGCTAACGGCGAAGAAGCGCTCCAGCGCTCGAACGCGTTTGTTTTGGCGGTCAACCAGATCAAGACGACGTACAAGCCGCAGATTGACGCATTCGAAGCACGCCAGAAAACGTTGACTGCTGAAATTCAGCCGCTCGTTGTTGCGTTTCAAAATGCGCAAAAGGCGCCAAACCCCAATCGTCAGGCGCTCGAAGCGCAGGTTTCGACGATTCAGGGCAGGCAACAGGCCGCTCAGGCCGAATTGCAACGCTTGTCACAGCCTTTCGCACGTGCACAGGGCTATGCCGAGGAACAGATCGCAAAGCAGCTTGAGCCAGCGCTCAAGGCGGCAATGCGCAAACGCAACATCGGCCTCGTCATTTCTCCGCAGGCAACCGTTTCGTATCAGCCATCGGCCGATATTACGGGCGACATTGTAACCGAACTCAACGCGCTTGTGCCGTCGGTTAGTATCGCAGTACCAGCAACCTGGCAGCCAAACCAGCAAGGCGGCGCTGGCGGTCAAGCACCTGCATCCGCAGTCAAGCCTGCGCCTGCGTCAACAACCAAGCCAACCGGGCGCTGACCGCGTGACGACGGATGAAACCGCGGTCGCGGCGACCTCCGTCGGTCCACTTGATATCCGGGCGGTGATGGCGGCATTGCCGCACCGTTACCCGATGCTGCTGGTCGACCGGGTCGAGGAAATCATCCTCGATCAGTCGATCCGCGCCATCAAGGCGGTATCGATCAACGAAAGTTTCTTCAACGGGCATTTCCCGGGGCGCCCGATCATGCCCGGCGTTTTGATCGTCGAAGCGTTGGCGCAGGCGGCAGGTGTGCTTGCCGTCCATTCGCTTGGGCTGGCAGGAAGCGGCAAGCTTGTTTACTTCATGGCGATCGACAATGCCAAATTCCGCACGCCGGTAGAGCCGGGCTGCTTGCTGACGCTCGACGTGTCGTTCGTGCAAAAACGCAGCAGCGTGTGCAAGTTTGCGGGCCGCGCCAGTGTCAACGGAAAGCTTGCAGCCGAAGCCAGCTTCACCGCGATGATTGCTGATCCGCCAGCGTGAAATAATTGATGCCGCCGTCATGCGAGATGCTAACCTGCGTTCCGACCATATCCTGCCGTTGCAGCGCAGCAAGCGTCTCCAGATCGCCCGAGCGCACGCGCGCGATCACGCGCCCGGTGGCATTGCTGGCAATCACATAACCACGCGATGCGACGCCCTTGGCAAACGTCACGGTGTAAGTTTCAACCATTGCGCTACAGTTTTCAGAGATCAGCGTTGGTGCCGTCACCTGATCAATCTGCTGCTGGATGTCCGCCGACGATACAGGCTGCCAATTTTCAACCGGGCGCGCAGAATAGATGCCAACGGCTTCCTTTGACAGGAACCCGCCATTTGCGAGCACGAGGCCATAAGCCGCGCGGTCGGCGCGTAATTTTTCGACCATCGCCGCGATCGCGTGCATCGAATAATTATTGCCCGCACCACCAAAGAAGGGGAGGCCGCCCGTTATCGTTGCCGCCCTCGCGCGCCAATCAAGACCAAGCGCCTCGGCGGCAAGCAGTACTGCGCACGGGAAACAGCTGTAAAGATCATGGTAGCCGACCGCGTCAGGCGTAATGTCAGCAACCGCCAATGCGCGCCCAAGCGCGAGCTCGATAGCGATGGAACGCGACAAGTCTGATCGTTCGCTCACCAGCCGGTCGGTCGCCTTGCTGTAGCCGTGAAGGAATATCCATTTCGCCGGATCGATACCAAGCGCGGTTGCGCGGCCAACTGACGTCATGACGACCGCCGCGCCCTGATTGACCGCATCTTGCGCGACATGCCATTTGAGATAGGGATCGGCGACCGGATAGTTTTCCGCTGTTGCCGTTGCAAGATAGCCCGCCGTCCGCGCGGTGCGAAACTGCGCATAAGGATTGGCGGCGGCAATTTCTGAAAATCCGGCCCATAGTTCAGACATGAGCTGCAGATGCGCATCACGGCTTAGCCGCAACCGCGTGCGAAGCGCGTGTTCGAATGCGGGATAGGTCTGCGTAGGCGCACCGAGGCCATTGGTGATTTCATAGGGCGAGAGCAACACCGGGCCAAGACCCCGGTCATCCTGCGCGCCTTCGCTTGACGCTGACCAATCGAGCAGTATCTGACGTTTCAGCGCGGTTTTCATTGCCGCGGTCGCTTCGGCGCCTGCAATTAGAACAGTGCGCACATTGCCCGCGAAAATTTCCGCAGCACATTCGTTGACAAGCGACTGCGGCTGATCACCGCCGACGACCGAATAGATATGGCTGGCACCTTCTATTCCTAGCGCCGCAGCAAGTGTGGCGGGGGGATTGGCACAGCGACCAAATGGTTGCGGCGCGCCAGGCACCGAATCGAGCATTGTCCGCACGGTGATGATCCGGTCAATATCGGCTATCACCGCGTGCGACGCGCCAGTATCACCAAGCGCGCGGGCGACCGATCCGTGCATCAAGCTGGCGGGGCTCGGCGCATTGGCCGGATCCGATCCATCCCAGGCAACCATCATCTGTCCGACGCCAACGAGAATGGGGGTGTTCGGGTTCATTGTTTGGCACTCGTGCTGTTGGCTCCCCTATTCCTAAGCAGAAAGCGATCAAGCTGACCAGATGGCACCGACGCGAATTAGCGCGCCTTTAGAACGCCGCATGCAATCCGCGCGCCGCTGTTGCCGCTGGGATCGGTGACATTGTCATCGGCGGTGGCGTGGATCACAAACGCCGCACCGTCACCGTCGGCAAGCCCGCCAACACCTGTGATCGTCGCCGATTTGATGACATAGGTTGCGTAGCCCTTCCCGCTGGCTTTGACGTTCAGATTGGGAATGTCGCCGCTATGGCTGCCCACCGGATTATCAAGCCCGTGCTGCTTGCCCAACGGGTTCCAGTGCCCGCCTGCTGTGGTGAAATCGGGTGCATCACACGTTCCGCTGGTGTGGATATGACTGCCGTGAACGCCGACTGGTATCCGCATTACCTTCACATTGACGTGGAGGCCGTCCGCGCGTTCAACCACTGAAATTTTCCCAACCGTTTTACCCGCAGTGTCTGACAGTTTTGCCGACATGACATCGCCAACAGCCGCAAACGCTGGCGCTGCGCTCAACAGGCAAATGGCAAAAATGGATTTGATCGCGGTCATCGGTAATTCCTTTGTTTGTTGGCAAACGACAGACACACTGACTTGTTCCGGGCAATAGTAACGAGGCTCATTGAAACTGACGCGTTCCAAACTCCCGTTCCCTGAGCTTGTCGAAGGGTCGCCCTTTCTTTTCATGAAGACCAAGTACGAAGTGCAGCCCTTCGACAGGCTCAGGGAACGGGGAGTTAGGGCGGTTCAGTTACATGTTAGCATATCATCAGCCGGTCTAAACAGGGAACCTAAATTTGGGGCGCTGGTTTGGTTGGAATGAATATGTGCAAAATTGCTAAGTTGCTTTGATGGCCAATTTCTCGTCGATCGTCGAAATCATCGCGCCCGCTGCAACGATTATCGCGGCCTGCATGACCGCAGCCAATCTGGGGCCGCGCGTAACCGGGTACGGATTCATCATCTTTACCGTCGGTTCGATCGCGTGGTCTTACATCGCGATTTCAACCGGCCAGACCGCGCTGTTGCTAACCAACGGATTTTTAACCGTGGTCAACGCAATCGGGATATGGCGTTGGCTCGGGCGGATTGCGCGCTTTAACGACGGCGCGCAAGCGGCTGAAACCAAAAGTCGCAAAGCGGATACGCCCGAATTGTTTAACGTGGGAACCGTCGAGGGGCGGCCCGTTATCAGCGACAGCGGCGTTCAGGTCGGGAGTGCGGTGGGCATGATGGCCGAAAGCGGGACAGGCGCGATTTCATATCTGGTCGTGAGTTCGGGCGGTATTGGCGGCGTCGGCGAACGATTGGTTGCAATTGCGTGGCAGCATGTTCGGGTGAGCAATGAAGCGCTGTCGACGCAGCACAGCGCGCAGGATCTCAGTGCGTTGCCCGCGTTAGACCCGACCGACTGGCCCACGCGTGTGGCGGCTTAGAACACGAAGACGTTAAGTCGAAACACCTCCGTTTGTCCGGAGTTTGCCACATTTGGCGATGCTAAAATTGAATACCCCTCACATGCGGTCGTCTTTTTGCTAACGCGCATTCACAAATAATGTGCGCGACATTCCATGGGGGGAAATTTTGTGACGGCTACTACACATATCCTGACGCTTGCCTGCGACGACAAGCCAGGCCTTGTCGCAAATGTTGCACGTATTTTAGCCGAAAATGGCGGAAATATCCTTGATTCACAGCAATTCAACGACGTCGACAGCAAGCGGTTTTTCATGCGCGTCGTTTTTGAAATTCCCGGCGATGTCGATCCGCAATCGGTATCAGACGCGATGAAGCCATGTGCCGACGCGAATCAGTTTGAATGGACGATGCGGAGTACGACCGCGCGACGGCGTGTGCTGCTGATGGTTTCAAAATTCGACCATTGCCTTATTGATTTGCTATATCGCCACCGGATTGGCGAATTGGCGATGGATATTGTTGGCATCGTCAGCAATCATCCGAGCAACGCACTCAATCTCTCGCTGCGTGGTGATATTCCCTATCACCACTTTCCCGTGACGAACGACAGCAAGGCTGCGCAAGAAGCCCGGATCAAGCAAGTCGTTGACGAGACGGGTGCTGAGCTTGTTGTTCTCGCGCGCTACATGCAGATTTTTTCCGATGATATGTCCAGCTTCCTGTCGGGGCGATGCATCAACATCCATCACAGCTTCCTGCCCGGTTTCAAAGGCGCAAAACCTTATCATCAGGCGTTTGCACGCGGCGTGAAAATGATCGGCGCGACGGCGCATTATGTGACCGAAGACCTGGATGAGGGGCCAATTATCTATCAGGATGTCGAAGCGATCAGCCACGCCGACTCGCCTGAAAATCTCGTGCGCAAAGGGCGCGACATCGAACGACGCGTGCTGGCACGTGCGGTGCACTATCATCTCGAAGACCGCGTACTCGTCAACGGCCATAAGACGGTGGTGTTCAGGGATTGAGGAGACGCAAAGTCATTTGATGAAATCGGCCCATATCGCATATTCAGGGCGATTGCTCTTGTCGGGTGCCTACTGCGTTTCCATCTGTGCGCGCGCTTGGGCTTCATCCATCCCCAGATTGTCGCGGTTGAGACGGTAATAGAATGCTGAAACACGGTAATTCATGATGCAGTGGACGTGGACTGGCACATTTTCGCAAGCCAAAAGCGCGTCGCAGAAAGCCGTAAAATGAGTGGCATCAGGCGCGTCAAACGGCACTGGGATGTGGGTGTAGCCAATGCCGCGCGCCGCCAGTTTTTCGCCTTCGCTGGCCAGTGCCTCGGGATGACTATCAAGCGCAAGGTTGATGACATGTTTGACACCAATTGCGGCGAGGCGCGCGACATCGGCGTCTTCAAGCCGTCCCGACGTTGTCGTGCGCGCGTCAAGCCGCTGCCATCCGCGGATGTCGGCAGGATCGCCGTTCATCGTAGTTCCGGCAGCTTGATTGCAATCATCCATTCACCGGGCATCCTAACAATTACAATTCGGGATAATATCAAAGTGCAATGATCTCAACCCATTTCCGTTTACCCTGAGCTTGTCGAAGGGCTGTATTTACTTCTTTTATCTCACTGAAAAGAAAGGACAACCCTTCGACAAGCTCAGGGCGAACGGAATTTGATCATGTGTCAGCTTCAATTGCAATTCGGGGTGAATCGTTCGGGCGTTGGTTCTATCAAACATTGTGCGTGAATATGCGAAGTTTGATTGCGACTTCACTCAATTTCGACGTTACGACATGCATTCGAACTGTTCGAACAGGAGAAACGCAGTGGCTGACAATGACGACGGCGCAAATAATCAACCGCTGGGCTACATCCCCCCCAAAGTCTGGACATGGGACAGCGCCAACGGCGGAAAATTTGCCAATATCAATCGTCCAGTCTCTGGCGCAACGCACGACACGGTTCTGCCAATCGGCAAGCACCCATTTCAACTTTATTCGCTCGGTACGCCCAACGGGGTCAAGGTTACCATCATGCTCGAAGAGTTGCTCGCGCTGGGCCATAGCGGCGCTGAATATGACGCGTGGATGACCAATATTGGCGACGGCGATCAATTCGCAAGCGGGTTTGTCGCGATCAATCCCAATTCGAAAATTCCGGCGATGATTGATCACTCGGTCAATCCCCCGATCCGCCTGTTCGAAAGCGGATCAATGCTGTTCTACCTCGCAGAAAAATTCGGTGCGTTTCTCTCAACCGAGCCCCGACTGCGCGCCGAGACGATGAACTGGCTGATGTGGCAAATGGCGTCAGCTCCCTATGTTGGCGGCGGGCTTGGCCATTTTTACGCCTATGCGCCGTTCAAAATGCAATATCCGATTGACCGTTTTGCGATGGAAACGAAGCGCCAGTTGCATGTGCTTGATAGCCACCTGGCGCAAAACGAATATATTACAGGAAGCAACTATACGATCGCCGATATGGCAATATGGCCGTGGTACGGCGCGATCATGCGCGATGCTTATGCCGTGCAGGAATTCCTGTCAGTGGATGAATATACCCATCTTGATCGCTGGGTAAAACATGTCGGCAGCCGCGCTGCGGTCAAGCGCGGACGGATGGTCAACCGGCCCTTCGGCAGCCCCGAGTCGCGGTTGCGCGAGCGCCATCAGGCGAGTGATTTCGACAACAACCGCGATGATATGGTCGAAGCACGCGGCGGCGAACTGATCTGATCCGCGTGGCTCTGTCCTGAACATCCAAGCAGGACGGAGTCACCGGCGCGCAACGACGTCAGACTAGATCGGCGTGCAAGAAATGCGAATCGTCATTGCGAGCGAAGCGCGGCAATCCAGCGGCACCAGAGACTGGATTGCCGCGCT
>JAYVVW010000020.1:0-7345 GCA_043786595.1 Sphingomonadales bacterium
CTTGCCAGCGACAGACAAAACCAACATCACACAACAGTCGCGATCAACGACTCTCATCTTGATCGTCGCAAACTCTCATCCAGATCGTCGCGCTACACATCGTCGTCGGATTCCACCTCTCTTATATTAAAAGAGATGTTCCTAGGAAGCCTCTCATATGGCGGAAATTTCGAGTCAAATGGATCAGGATATCTGCGGCTGCAATCCTCTGGCCAACGATCTGAAGTCTTGGCCAAGTTTGCCTTAGCCACATCATCAAGTGACAAGCCAACCCTGTTGGCAACATCGACAATGCGGCGCAGAACCTTGGTATAGGCGTCGCAAAGCCGCTTCAAATCTGATGACTTCCGAAACTCTCTCTGTTCGATAATCAGCGATCCGACCGCTTCCGCCAAATACATTAGCACCAACTCTAGGTAGCGGGTCGGCGAAACTGGCACTGACTGGCGGGGCCTCTGTAGATCAGCAAATGCTATGTCTGCCGCCTTTTTCCGTCGAGATTCTTGCAGCACGAGCGGCTTCGCAATTTTTGCTAGGTTCAGCCCAGACCGCTTTGCGGCAGTAGCCACATACCAAAGCAAATCGCCCATTTCTTCCGACGCGCTATCATAATAGACTTGGGAACTGCTATTGTCTCGCCCCTTCTTTTTGACGACTGATAGAACGCTCCCCGCTTCGCCAAAAAGGCCCAATATCAAATGACGTTGACTTGCTTCGCTTGAGGACACGTCAGTGCGAGCAGCCAATTCCTGATATTCGCCCAGTAGCATTGGTTCCCCTGGATTCTTTCACTTTATTGTCGCGGATTGATTGCATTGCAAGCGCATGTTCGATCCGGCCCAACTAGCTTGCATTCACCCTTTCCTGACCGCGCGCGGTCGTGCGTCAATGTCCGGCCCGCGCCGGTTCGCGTTCGCTCACCCGTGTGGGACATGACTCCCGCCCTTTTCCGCTCGGTCTATCGGAAGGTGGCAACGAGCCGAACCGGAACGAAAGGAACTTCATCATGGCACGCACTTCAACCGCAGCAACGACCGAACCCAAGACGCCCGCCTTCCAAGCATGGCACGTCATCAACAAGGGCGACAATTCATTCTGGACCAAGGTTGGTGCCGCTTGGCCGCACCGCGACGGCAAAGGGCTTTCGTTGCAACTTTCGGTCATCCCGATCAGCGGCCAGATCGTCCTTCGCCAACCACTTCTCAAGCAGTGATCCCCCATCGGGGCGCGGCCAACGCGCCCCGAATCACCTTCCGGGCAGGTCAGATTTTCGCTCTGGCGATGAAAATATTTTCAGGGGCAGGACAGCGCGGCCTCCTGAATTTTGGCAAAAGCTGTTGCCCCCAATGTTGCCCCGGTGCATTTTTGGTCAGTTTGGCGGCGCTCAAATTCGCGCTAAGTTGTTGAAATATATGGTGCCGGCTACAAGATTCGAACTCGTGACCCCCTGATTACAAATCAGTATTTATCACTTTTCCATCGAACGCTAGACTTGTCCATATTGGCTATTTCTCGTCAAAAAACAACGTATTTCAGGGGTTATTGGAACTGTGGCGTAAAGTCGGCGATTGACGCCGATTGACTTTCGTGGTTGAGTTTACCGTTCTAATACCGTTCTAGAAATGAAATTATGATGTCAAAAGTGTCGCTGTCTGATCGTGTCATTTCGGCTTTGCCAATGGCAAAGGGAACTCAGAAGATCGTTCGTGATATCGACCTTCCCGGTTTCTTTGTAATGGTCGGTGCGCGCTCGAAAACCTTCATGGTGCAGGGCGATTTACGCCAGGGTGAGCTGCGACAGTCGCTGCGAATGAAAGTGGGCGATGTTGGCAGGCTTACAACGCGAGAAGCGCGCGCCAAAGCCAAGGCGTTGCTCGGTCAGATTACGGAAGGCATCGATCCACGCCCAAAAGTCGAAGTTCTTGATACTCCGGTGTCGAACGGGAGCGACCCAACGCTCCGCATGGCGTGGACGGCCTATCGTGACAGCCATATGCGCCGGAAGGGACGAAGCGCCAAGACCGAGGAAGGCTATGCCGACCATGTTGAACGCCTGATGAAATCCTGGCTGGATCAACCGCTATCGGTGCTGGGGCATGATCCGTCTCTGGTCCGTGCGCGACACGACGCACTTACCAAAGAGAGCGGCCCCTATATGGCCAATGGCTGTATGCGCACCTTGCGCGCCGTTTATAATCACGCCCGCAAGTCGGCTCGCGCCATGCCTGCGGAGAACCCGGTTTTCGCAGTCGATTGGAATCCCGAAGGTCGCCGTGACAGTGGGCTGGGGCTTGAGGACCTGCCTGCATGGTTCGATCGGCTGCGGGCCCTGGACAACCCTTTGCGGCGAGAATTGCATTTGTTTTTGCTGCTTTCTGGGAGCCGCCCAGAGGTCATCAAGCTGGCGAAGCGCGAGCATCTCAATCTGCGTGAACGGGTGCTGTTCATTCCCAAGCCAAAGGGCGGAGTGGACAAGGCATTTTGTATTCCTTTGTCACGGCCGATGATCCGCTGTCTCGTGCGTGCGATGACGATTGGGCACAATATGCACCCTGATAATGCTCGCGTCTGGCTCTTCCCGGCTGACAGTTCGTCAGGGCACCTTGTTGAGCATAAGGAGCCACGCGACAAATTGTCACATTGGGGCAATGAGCTGCGGCAGACCTATCGGACGTTGGGGCAAATCGCTGACGTCAATGACATCGACATGCACTTGCTGATGAACCATTCGCTTCCCGGTGTGAATGCGGGATATATTACGCGCAACAAGCTGGTGGGCAGCCACTTGCGCGCTGCACAACAAAAAATCTCCGATTGCGTTATGTTAGCACTCAAGCAGCAGGAAGTTGTGCCCGACAAATGGCCATTTCTTCCAATCAGGCGCATGATGTCTGAACCTTTGATGGCCAAACAGTATAATGGGCAGTAGTTTTGGGCGATCAGCGCCGCGTCTGATTGGCTTTCTGTTCAATCAATCGGCACCGCGCGATCAGGTCAACAAATAGCTCTGCATCGTCAAATAGCAGTCCGTCTTCGACCATATGGTGATAGTCGTCGGCAAGTAGATCAAGCGCTGGACCTTCGGGTACAAGGCGCAGTGAGCCTGAAATCGCCGCTTCATAGTCGATCACTTCGCCATTATTGTCCTTTTCGGCGAAAAACATAGCTTTGTGCCGGGCAACGTCTTGAGCGATTTCGACGTCGGCAATTGCGCTGTCGGCATGACTGCTTTGATCCAGCCGTGCCAGATCGTGCCAATGGCGGGCGAAGCGATCCGTGCCGCGAAATCGCCCTTGAATGCAAAATACATGAATGGCGGTCGCCTTTTCCCAGAACGTGCGCTCAATCTTCATGACCCGCGGGCGCGCTGACGGGTAGGTCAGCTGCGGCAAATGCTCAGCGGCGTCGCAGACAATGTCATGCTGTTCCCATGGCTCACCGGTCGAACGCGCGCCAAATTCGAGCATCACACGCGGGCTGACATAGCCGGTGCCGACCGCCAATGGATCATAGTCGATATAGATTTTATCGCCGTCGGCGGTTGCGGTGGCAGGCGCCATTACTTTCGATAGCGCATCGGCAATCAGCGGCAGAGCGTCGGTTTGCACCCAATTGGCCAGACGGACCTTGAGCTCTTTTGACCATCTTCGTTCCTGGCTGCGGGTTGAGGGGAGCCCATCGACACCTCCAGCAATGAGGTCAGGGGCCAATGCGCGCATATCGAGCGTCAGATCCACGTCTTCAGAGAAACGCCGGATGACGCTGTACGCCTTGGACAGCGACGTGCCGCCTTTGAAAACCAGATTGGCACCAATGGCGGAACCGAACAGTGCCTCTAAAGCCCAAACGACCCACACATCTTTTTCAAGCAGATGGAGAGGACGCCCCGAGGCCGCGCTCGCGACTGCAAGCGCGTCACGCCGGTCTTCAGGCGAAAGGCTGAGAAACGCCTCAGCCATTGACGACCAACTGGCTTACCTGTTCCGCCAGCCACGTTGGCAATCGCGAGCGAGCACCGACCATCTCGTGTAGCACGCCCGCGGGCAGACGCTTTTTGAGTGCCTGTAAGGCATTACTGGTTGAACCCTTGCCCAACCAGGCCAGTGCGCGAATGGCTTCGCCCGCTGGCCTGCCCGCCATTGCCAATTGCCAGCCGGGTGCATGGCGCAGTTCAATCGACTGTGCGCCGAGTGCCACTGTCCGACTTGGGCCAGAGGTCAGATAGATGCCACGAACGGGAACTTGTGTGGTCAAGCCCAGTGCATTTGCAGCGGCTGCGCCGTGCGATGCGATGATCTCACCTTTGGATTTGCCAATCGCTTGCACAACGGTTTCAACTGAAGGAGGGCGTTCACCGAAACGGGTCTCGACGGGGTGAACGTAGAGGCCTCGTCCGGCGCGCAAAAGCTGTCCACGCCCAACCAGACGAGAGAGCGTTTGGTCAATCGCGGCGCGCGATCCAAGGTGCAGCAATTCCTTGGCAGACACAGGCGTGCCTTCGGGAAGCGCTGCCGTTTGGGCAAGAATCTGGGTCGTGAGCTTTTGCATGGTCTGTTCCATTATGTCAGATGTATATTAACGTTTCTGACATAAATCAATGGATAGATTCAGATTGGTATTTTCAAGACATGACTGAATGGGGGGAGGTATCCTCCCTGCACCAAGTCTGCGCACGGTCTCAACCGGCATCAGCCGAGTCAGCGCAGGATTGACAAGCCCTGGCGCGGCCAATCCTGCACAAGCCCTTTTGCCGCAGCATTCTGTCCGGGTGCGAATATTCCAGCGTCATGGCGCTGCTCGCTGGGGCGAAGCACAGGGTGAAGGTCGGGTTCAAGCGGACGGCAGTCGCGGTTGCGCGCAAATTTGCAGTCATCATGCACGCGATGCTCAAAGCTGGAGAACTGTTCAATCGCTCTGCCGGTGCGGTAGTGGCCATGCGTGACCCTGAACACTGTGGAAGCGCGGTGGATGCATGGCTCGGCGCGGGCGCTGCGAGGCAGGCGACACTGCCATAATCTTCGTCGAAGCACTCACCGCAAGCTGCGTTTGGCGTCACGCAATGTGCCGATGGCCACTATATGTTGTCAGTGTTTGCCAAATTTAGAGATTTGTCATATATGATGTGTTAAAGGTAAATTTACGTCAAATATGGAATGATAATATGGGATCGCCAAAATCCAGAAATGCCCTTGAAAGGCTGGGCGAAGATGTTCGCAGCGCGCGGTTGCGGCGCGGTGTCGCGGTGGCGGATATGGCGGCGCGCGCGGGCACCTCGCCCAGTACCATCGCACGATTGGAAAAGGGCGATCCCGGCGTCGGGATCGGCACACTTGCCGATATTCTGGTTGCACTCGGTCTTGTTGAGCGGTTGGCCGATCTGATTGACATTCGCAAGGATGACCTTGGGCTTGCGCTCATGACCGAGCGTCAGCCCCGCCGTGGGCGGACGTTTGCAACAACACTGCGCCGAAAAAAAGAAAAGGATAAAGCAGCCCAGGGTAGCGTCGATCAAGACGGCGTGAGCTTCTAATGGCCGACTTTCTCGCCCATGTTGCTCTTGGCGAGACTTTGGTTCCCGTGGGTCAATTGCGGTTCACACAGGCTGGCCCGCGCCAATTTTCGACATTCACCTATGATGCAGCGTGGATCGAGGATGCGCGCGCCTTTGCGATGCAACCAAGCCTCTCGTTTGAAACCGGGCCGTTCCATGCGTCGGGACAGGGTGGAAATGCGCGCGATGCGCTCGCTGGCGTCTTTGCTGATGCTGCGCCCGATAGCTGGGGCCGCAGACTTCTCGAACGCGCTTACGGCGCTGGTCTGTCCGAATTTGAATATTTAACCCTGTCCGATGATCAATGTCGTCAGGGCGCGTTGCGGTTTCTGGATGACAAGGGCGACATCATCCGAGGCAATGCGACAGACTCGGTTCCATGCCTCGTCGATCTGGAAACCATCACCGCCATTGCCCGCGCCTATGAGCAGGGCCAGGAGATAAGCGCTGAGGACATGCAGTCGTTGGCTGGCGCGGGCGGTTCGGGCGGTGCGCGCCCCAAAGCCAATGTTCGCGACGGCGAAACGCTCTGGCTTGCCAAGTTCACATCGGTTCATGACCAAAAGCCAATCGAACGTGTCGAGGTCGCAACGCTCCGTTTGGCCAAAGCGTGCGGTATCCGAACACCTGATGTCAGGCTGGAGTTAGCCGATACGCCGTTTCCGGTCGCTCTGATCCAGCGCTTTGACCGACGCGGAAGCGCGCGCATTCCCTATATTTCAGCGCGCACTGCGCTCGGAAAGACGGGAACAGAACTTGGCTCCTATACCGAGATCGTCGATTTTATGCGCATCCATGCCGCTGATCCTGTGGCCGATTTCCGTGAACTCTATCTGCGGCTTATCTTCACCATTCTCGTGTCGAACAAAGACGACCATCTCAAGAACCACGGCTTTCTCTATGTGGGTGCGGGGCGGTGGCGGCTGTCCCCGGTATTCGACGTGAATCCAGCCCCTGATCGCAATCCCCATCTCGAAACAGCGATCCTGGAAGGCGGGGCGCATGACAGGTCGATTCGCTTGGCGCTCCAGTCGTGCGCATTCTTTGAGATCGAGGAGGAGGATGCCCGCCGGATGATCCGCGAAACCGCGCAGCTTATCACCGAACAGTGGCGCGAAGCGCTACGAGAGGTAGGTGTTTCAGGCAGCTTGGCACGGGATTATGAAGCCGGATTTATCAACGATCAGACCGAGATTGCATTGAAAATATAATCCCATATATGACCATTAAAGTTTATTAAATAGTCAAATATGATAAGATGCCGTCAAAAAATGTTAGCCCTGCAATTGGGATTCCGACCTGCTGCGCTCAAAGCCGCCAGAGCGGGAATTCTCGTTTTTGCGTAACGTGCACGCTTTTGGATGTAACAAAATTTGACTTTGCCACGAACCTACTGAAAAGACGGGCCATACTCAATTTTTGCAAGTAATAATAAAGTCCATTGCAGATGTTTTGAATTCTATGAGTATTTTGGAAGCTCTGGTTAAGTCACACGGTATTCAGTTTTTCCAAACGACTCAGTAACGAACAAATCGACGACGAACTGAAGGTTCGTATCTGATGATTTGTTCCTGCAAGAGTGAGGGGAGTGCGTGCCATGTCAATCGAAATCCGGCAACTGCGCTGTGCGGCGATGACAGCTGAAATGATGAGTTTCACGCAAGCGGCAAACAAGCTGGGCATCAAGCAATCCACACTAGGAGTTGTTGACAAATTCGCGCATCCACAGACGGATTGAGACGATGTGGATGAAGCCGAGATAGCTGTCGGCGGTCTTATCGTATCGGGTTGCCA
>JAYVVW010000021.1:0-13654 GCA_043786595.1 Sphingomonadales bacterium
GTTGGCACGATTATACCGGTGTCACCAATGATCGCAGCCGCATCGCCAGCATCTGTCGCCACACAAGGAACGCCCATAGCCATAGCTTCAGCAATAACATTCGGGAAACCTTCATGTGATGACGAAGAACAATAAATGTCAGCGTCACGCAAAATGGGCCGGATATCGCTAACCTGATCATGAAAGTGGACTGACGTCTTCAGGTCAAGTAACTGCACTTGCGCCGCAAGGTCTGCATCCTGCGGGCAATCGCGTCCGTAAATGTTGAATTGAACGTCTGCACCGGAATTACGAACGATGGCTGCCGATCGCAACAGGTTTGGATAGTCCTTCAACATATCATTACGACCAATCAAAGCGACATGGACACCATTGCGATGGCGACGCGGCGCGCCCGCATCAAGCCAATCCATGTCATACCCGTTTGGCAAAACAATCATCTTTTCTGCGCAAAACCCAAGTGCCTGATGAAAGCGCATTGCCTCAGCCCCGCAACAGACAATTGAATGCGGCACCGTTTTGCTCAAGTGTGTGTTGATCCGAACGAGCCGATCGGTCAAACGACTGTCACCATGGGCTGTACACCTGATATTCCAAACAATGTTCTTTACCCGCGCCGCGCGCGCCGCCAACCCGCCGAGCAGATCGGCGTGGTAGAGCCACGTCTGAACGATATCGGGGCGCAAACGACGTAAGTGGCGAACGAGCCTGATCAGCACGCGCGGGAGTGTCAGCACATTGGTCAGATCCAGTGATTCAACCTGAATTCCCGCTGCTGCCAGCTCGGCACCGACGGCTCCAAGCGTTGTCAGTGAAATCACGCTGTTTTCAATATCGGGATTGTGCGCCTGTGCGATCATCAGGCGCTGTAGCATACGCTCCGCACCGCCAATACTAAGCCCGCCAATCACGTGAACAACGCGCATCAGCGCAGCACTGGCCTCAGTTGGACGTTTCGCTTCGGAACGCGTAGCCGCGCCTTGCGCATCGTCCACGCGACGACGCCAGACAGCATTAGCAAGCCCATCGCCGGGACATGATGTCGCGATGCGGTGCCCCAATTGACAGTTCCAAGCGACCAGATCGTTTCGCACAGCACATAGCTTCCGAACAGCAACAACAGTAGCAGACGCTGCATACGGTCGTTGCCATGACGCAATTCCTGAACTGCAATAAAGATAACAAAAAACCTTATGCAATTTTCGAAAAACAGAATCACATCAATCGGTGCTGATATGCGAAAAGGCAATGGTTCGAACAGGTATTGGAACAGACCAATCGGAACCCCGAAGATCGAGCTGATGAACCCAGAAGAACCCGCTTCCGATTTGTAATTTGTGCGCCCGAAAATTTCTACGCCATTGCCCTGATAGATTTCAGCTGAATTCAATACTCCTTTGGAAATATCGTAACTGACTCCACTGAACAGACCAAAACCGTAATAACCAATCACAACCATCAGGAGCACTGCAGCCGTAACTTTGCCCAAACTGATGCGATGTGTTCCCATGAGTGCATAAAATAGTACAGTAATCCCGAGCAAGATAATTGAAAAAGCTGTCAAGGCTCCGTGTAAAGCACCTGCTCCGATCAGGCCAAACATCGTCAAAAGCCAATAGTTTGGGTTTCGCGTAGCCAGCAATTGAACAATACCGTGCACTGCAACGCAAACAAACAGCAACTGGAATGGCTCGCGCAATGTAATCGCGGTGTAGGCAATTGCGGTCGGCCAAAATGCAAATGCAAGCGCTGCGAGCGTTTTAGTGCGGTCGGCGGCCTTGACGACGCCAAGTGTGGAAACGAACACGGCGCTCGAAATCCACCAAACGATACTGCTCAATACGCATGCGACCAGCACGGTGTCGCCGAAAATCGACATCAAAAAACCCATTGAATTGAGAACTGCAGGTTCCCCGACACCCATCGTTTCGTAAAAACCTGACCGCGCAATGAGCACCATACGCAAATAAAAGCCCTGCGCATCCATCTCAAGACCCGCTTGCGGCCCGAGCATCCCGTTGCGCACGGCGATGCCCAATCGCACGAGCAATCCACCCAGCATAATCAGGCTCAACCTATTCACGCATACTGTCCAATCGTCATCGCTGTTGTTCACACACCAATCATTACAAGCACCGTTAGCGTGAAAGGCCCAGCCCGCCAACCAGTACCGCGTTGACCTTCTCCACTGCATATTTTTCCAGCGCGAGTTTGCGGCTTTCGGTGCCCATGTTGGCGCGCATCGCCGCGTCCTGCGCGAGAGCAATCATTGCGTCGGCAAGCGCGGGAATGTTTCGCACTGGAACGAGCAATCCGTTCACTCGATCACGCACAGTTTCGCGGCAGCCAGGAACATCTGTGGTAATTATCGCCCGCCCCATGGCCATTGCTTCAAGCACCGTGCGCGGCGTACCTTCGCGGTAAGATGGCAACACGTACACGCTCGATTGCGCGATTGCCGATCGTACATCGTCAAGCTGGCCGAGATTTGTGACACCAGACGCAAACCAATGATCCAACTCGTGTTGCGCGATGCCGTCCACGCCTTCGTCGGGAAAGCCTACCATCAGAAAACGGCAGCCAGGGTGGCGCTCATGAACCAACATTGCCGCCTTGGCATATTCACGCACGCCCTTACTTTCCAAAAAGCGCGCGATCATTAAAAATACCGGTACCGACGGCAGAGGCGTCGGTGTGAATTGATCAGTGTCAACGCCCGATCCATTGACTAGCAACACCTTCCTGGCATCGCCGAGACATCCAATCGCAACAAAATCGACGATATCATCGGGGTTCTGAAAGACAACATGGCTGTTGGCGCGTGTGGCAAACGCATAAAGGCGGCGCGAAAGCGATTGGACAATGCGCGCACGCATTGGGCGATCCGGACTGAACGAAAATCCAAGGCCTGTGACCATGGAAACCGATCTAATGCCGTACAGGCTGGCTGCGATTGAGCCCCAGATATTCGGCTTTATCGTATATCCGATTATTAGATCAGGTTTTATGGCGCGGTACAGCGCGATGAGATCATACAGATATTGCGCGTCGGCAAATGGATTGCGCCCATTGCGCTCTAATCGTAACTCATGAACGACAGCGCCCATTGCGACGAGGTCTGCCGCAACAGACGAAGCGATATCGGGCGCTGACACATGCACAATATGGCCCAATGACAATAGGTTTTCGATCAGCTTACCGCGAAATGTCAGTAGCGAGGGCGCGTATGATGCGTTGATCAATATTAACTTGGGGGGCACATTAAACGTTTCAGTGTTTGATCTCACGGACTATTCGGGCGTTTTGACGAGGTAAATTGACGTAACGCCCAATCGCTTGGGCAAAAGATTGTTTATAAATCGATTGATCCGATACAGCCACAATCGCCCATAAAAATACTGCGGCTCCCAATTGTCGCTGATCACGGTCACGTCGCAGCCATTGAAAAATGACCGAACGGCACGTTGGGTATTGATGCGATAATAAACAGGAAACACGTCGAGGTCTTTGCGGTAAGGCTGGATGAATTTCAGAACGCGCTGATGCAGATTGTTGGGCACAAGCGAGGCGATCCATGCGACATAGCCCCACTTGTTTGGCGTGCGAATGAATATCCACCCACCCGGTCGAACCACACGCAATAATTCAGCAGTTATATGCCCAGGGTTCTCCAGATGCTCGAAAACAAAATCCGAAACCACCATGTCAAAGCTGTTGTCGTCAAACGGCAGCGGCGCGTTCGGCACAATCTGAAGCTGCATGTCCGAGGTTGGGTTCGTCAAAACTGCCTCCGACACATCGACTGCGGTTACGCGCGCGCCACCCACGCGCAAATCACGCAGTTCGCGGATGAGGTATGAGGCCACCTCAGGCTTGAAATCCTGCGTGTAGTAATTCCTACCGGCCCCATAATCGAGAATGTCATTGACCTGCTTGCGCAGACAGGCCGCGCGGATGAGCGAAAAAAACGCAAGGTCGGGATCCTGCATCGTGAAGTTATCAACCGCAATTTCGCCATGAACCGTGAGCGCGTCTTTCCGATTGAGATAATGCAATAGTCCCACGATATTCTCCAAAAGCGACCCGAGCGAAGTGTGAGGAAAAGCAATTCCTCTGCTGCGGTTTCCGACCGGCAGCCAAATATTGCGCCCACACCCATTAGCAACGGGCGGTTTTTTATCAACTCTCATTCGTACAAATCCGCTGGCCTAGTTGGCGCCGACACAGTATCGCACGCGCCAACAGTCGCTTGGAATACAGATGTTGAATTCACCCTTTGCTCCTTGGCCATCATTTTCGGCAGACGAGGTTGAGGCCGTATCGCGCGTGCTCGGCTCGAACCGCGTCAATTACTGGACGGGCAGCGAGGGCCGCGAGTTTGAACGCGAATTCGCAAATTGGTGTGGTGTTGCGCACGCAATTGCGCTCGCAAATGGCACATTAGCGCTTGATCTTGCGCTTAAAGGGCTTGGCATCGGTGCTGGCGATGAAGTGATCGTCACCCCGCGCACCTTTATCGCATCGGTCTCAAGTGTTGTGACGGCTGGCGCAACGCCGGTATTCGTCGACGTTGACCGTGACAGTGGCAATATCTCCCCCCAGACGATTGCGCCTGCAATCACTGGTCGCACACGCGCGATCATTCCCGTCCATTTGGCAGGATGGCCGTGCGATATGCCGGGAATTCTTGAACTTGCCGCAACTCGCAACATCAAAGTGATCGAGGACTGCGCACAGGCGCACGGCGCGACCATTGATGGCCGCAGCGTCGGTAGTTTTGGCCATGTCAGCGCGTGGTCATTTTGTCAGGACAAGATCATGACCACTGGCGGCGAAGGCGGGATGGTCACTACCAACGATGCCAGTCTCTGGTCGACGATGTGGTCTTACAAGGATCACGGCAAAAGCTTTGATGCCGTTTACAACCGCGATCATCCGCCTGGTTTTCGCTGGCTGCATGAAAGCATCGGGACAAATTGGCGGATGCTGGAAATGCAGTCGGTGATTGGTCGGCTTCAGCTTGGCAAGATGGCGAACTGGACGGCGCGACGTACAGAAATCGCGGGGCGCATCGCCGAGGCACTTATGCCGTTTAGCGATCTCGTTCGGGTGCCGCGCCCACGCGCCGGAATGGTGCACGCTTTTTACCGGCAATATGCCTATGTCGATCCACTCGCGCTTAAATCGAATTGGTCTCGCGACCGGATTGTTGCCGAAGTCAATGCGCAAGGTGTTCCGTTATTTCAGGGGAGCTGTTCCGAAGTCTACCGTGAGAAGGCGTTTGATGGCACACCGTGGCGCCCGTCACAGCGCTTGCCAAATGCGGTCGAACTTGGCGAAACAAGCTTGATGTTTCTGACCCACCCGACAATCTCGGATGCGCAGGTTGATCTGACCTGCAAAACCATAGGCGCAGTTTTTTCAGAAGCGCGGCGTTAACGCTTCACAGACCGTGCGGGGTTGCCGACGACGGTCGCTCGGGCGTGAACGCTTTTCGTGACAACCGCGCCCATCCCGATAATCGCGCCCGCACCAATCACAAGTGGTGCTTCAGGCGTACCCTGTTTGATGACTGCGCCAGAACCAATATACGCACCATCGCCAATGCGGACATTTCCGTTGCATTTCGCGCCCGGCGCAAACGTAACGAAGTCACCGATGATACAGTCGTGCTCGACATAGGCATAGAGATTAGCATGAAAGTGGCGGCCGATCTTGATATTACTTGTCAGCGTTACAAACGGCGATATGAGCGCACCCTCGCCAATCTGTACATCGTCCATGATAATTGCTGAGGCCGCCCTTACCTCGAAGAATGACAGCCGCGCAGCGACACATCTTGCGACAGTTCTTGCCCGTGTCGCGGGATCTGCGATCGCCACCGTGACCCATTTTTCAGCAGCTGGATCGGCGACGAAGCGAGCAAAATCGATGACATCGTGTCCGTTGCAAGCTACCACGGCGGGACTATCGTCGATGAACACTATTTTGGTGTCGGAGCCCGCATATTGTGTCCTCGCGATCGGCATGACACCGCGCCCACAACCGCCCGTGCCAAAGATTCCGAGCAGTTTAGTGGGCATCGCGCTTCGTCCCCGTAAATCGCGGCATTGTCGCCGCGCCTTCAGCGTTTACCCCGCTCCGCACAAACACCGCACGAGCGGTCAGCAACAATATCTTGAAATCAAGCCATAGTGATTGGTGATCGACATACCACACATCGGCTGCAAACTTCTCTTCCCAGCTGAGCGCATTACGTCCGGTCACCTGTGCCCAACCGGTAATGCCTGGCCGCACATCGTGGCGACGGAACTGGCCAGCATCGTAAAGCGGGAGATAGTCGGCAATGAACGGACGCGGGCCAACCAGCGTGATATCGCCTTTTAGCAGGTTCCACAGGCAAGGCAGCTCATCTAGGCTCGACGCGCGGAGGAATTGACCGAACGGTGTTAATCGCTGCGCATCGGCGAGCAACGCGCCGTGATCGTCGCGTGCATCGGTCATTGAGCGGAACTTCCAGAGGCTGAATGCCTTGCCCTGATAGCCGCCACGTATCTGACGGAAAAACACCGGTGATCCGAGCGACAACCGCACTGCAATCGCCGTCATCAACAAGATTGGTAATATAATCGGCGTAGCTAAGGCCATTAGCAGCAAGTCAACAAAGCGCTTCACGCCCGTGCCTCGGTAACCAACGCGCCGAGATGGGCAAGGTTTGACGACGAAAGGATCGCTGCTGTTATTGCGGGCTTTTCGAGTGCATCAGATAGCAACGACCGTGCATCTGCACCGTGCGCGGTGAAGCAAGCACCGGCATCGAATGGCCGGATGATTGTCACCTTTTTGCCAGCCTCAGCGCAAGCGTCAATGGCACCGTCATATTCACGCTCGTTACGATTACGATAGACGGTCAATCCATCAATCATAGGAGATTGCACCGCGCGCTCGGCAAAATGTGTCGAATAAGGAAAGCACAGAAATTCGCCGACGGCACTCGTCGTTTTCAACGCGCGGAAAACTGACTGCATTTCAGGCTCGGCGACGGCGAATGATTGCACGCGTGCGACATCATCTGCCAACCCTGCGCGCCACATCCATTGTACGCATTCGATGTGATCGACACCAAGGCTTGACCGGTAATCGTCGACGTGGTCGATCATGCGCTGACCGTCAAATTCCGCGTCATCAAAACCGGGCTCTGCCAGCTTCACTACATGCCCGAACGACAAATCTGGCGCGGCCTTTGAAAGTGCGTCTAAAATATCGCGCAGCAATTCAAAACTTTCATATTCTGATGAGCTATGCAGCGTCCGAATGCCCAATCGGTGAACCGCAACAAAAAATTCAAGCCATTCGTCAAGTGAACGGCTGGTTTCATGCAGCCGCATCGTGCCGAGGATGATTTGATCCGCGCGCACGCACGACGGTTCAGCCATTGAAGTTGCCGATATCAATCGCACATTTCCAAAGAAAACGTTCGGATTCGTGATTGGCGACAAACCCATTGCGACCGTGAAGAACGTAGCGATCTTTCCATGTAATCGCGTCGCCAGGTGCAAGTTTCACCGCGAGTGTGCGTTCTTTCACCGTCGGTGAATTGGCAAGAAAAGCAAAAAAGGATTCAGCAATCTCGCGGCCCTCGGCGTCAATGTCCTTGTCGACGCAATAATAGTTCCAGTTCACCAGGGGCTGATCGCCATCAGGATCAATCACGCGCGCATCGCGCCGATCACCCGAGCGTGCATGCGGCAACATCCGCCCTTGCAGTTGGATCAACAATTCAGGTGCTTCTGCCTTCAGCGCCGCAACCACATCCTCGCCGTCAATGAAAGTCGTTTCGCCGCCCGTGCCTGAATTGGCGACGCAGGCCATCAGCGTCGCGTTGGGAAATTCGGGGATGTAGGAACCGTCTGTATGGAGCGGCTGCGCATTAGAAGAATGGCGATACGCATCGGGATGCTTGGGATCGTAGCGCACCTCCATCCATATCTGGCCCGTCCGCTGATTGTCGCGGTCGCCCACTTCAACGTCTTCGGCAAGCGCCACGGGCGTACCAAGGTGAGGAAAATGCGCATCATAAAAACTCTGGACGTTGCCAAGATCTTCGTCTGCCCGCAGCACGAACACCTTATTGTCTTTGTGGTTCCACGCTTCGGTCAACGCTTTGCACGCAGCCTGCGCGTCGTCAGCGCGAATTATCCGTTCCCAAAGCATATCGACTCACTCCTGATTTAGGCCATCAACAAGCCAATAATATTATTGGCGGTCAATTCGGATATTGTTCACAACAAGATCAGTCCCTTGTTGCGCCGTGCCACCTCTTACGGTCAATTCCAGAAGCTGCGTAGGGCAGTTTTCTGGAATTGCAAACATCGACGGTGTCCGGGCCTTTGTTATTCCACTGTCGCTGATCCACACTGACGTCGCGTCGGTGCCGCGCACGCATTTCAGGTCCCACTTGATCTGCGCGCTGCCATCACGATTCGATAATTGCTGATCGGCCGCAAATCTGTAATTGCCGTGCGTGAGATAAAAGACTTTGCGCATTACGACGCCGGTTTCGCCAGAGTTAACGATCGCGTGAAGATTGAGCGACTGATCATTGTCATTTGTTTCAAAACCCGCGTCAAGCGCCGGTGAGTTGACAATTTGCCATGTCAGCGGTGCCTTGTCGGGATCAACCGAGATTTTTTCGAGTGCCGTTGATGTCAGCAAATTGGGATCAACGCCGGGCAGGCTTAAATAATAGGACTTGACCATCGGGTAGTCGCCGACCGCAGCAAGCCGCGCGATCATCGCAGCATCGAGGTCATGATAGGCTGGCCCCTTGGGAAGGCCTCCTGCACCTATGATTAACGTTGCAATCGTTCTAGGAACTTTGCTCTGAGAAATTGCAAAGGCCAAAAACGATCCCAGCCACGGCGGCGGCGTTTTCACATAGGCACTAAATCCGCGCTGAATTTCGGGATCTTCGAGCGCTTCGGTCAAAATTGGATATAGCGTCGCCGCGCTTTCAGCCGTCGCGCGGATCGCAATGTCATAGTGGCGCAGCGTATCAGCAATGCTTCCGCCGCGTACCGCATTTTCAATGAGCCAGAGTTGCGCGCCAAAATCGCGGCGCGAACTCTGTGCGGCGAGTGTCACTAAAGCTCGTGCGGCCGGCTGCGCTCCGTTAGCGTCAGCGACAAAACCGAGCAAACGCAAAGCGCGCGGATTGACCGCTTGTGCACGCAGCGACTGTGTCGCCAAGCGTTTGATTTGCGCATTGGCATCGCGGCCCGTGGTAAGCTTGGGCAGATAGATATCTGCGCTTCGCGCAAGCGCTTCTGCGTCATTTGGCCAGAACGACAACGCCGCTTGCGGATTGCCCTCGCGCGTTATGTGAGCAACACTATTCGCAAATGCCGCACATGCGACGACCAGTGACGCAACGCCAACAGCTACGCGCCAGAAAGTCGAACCCGGCGATGCTGTTAGGTTTGTTTGTGCCGCGTCGGACATCGACGCGTTAAGACTTCGCGTCCATGCCACTTCCATAGCCATAGCCGTAACCATAGCCATAACCGTAGCCCGACTGACGCTGCTTAAGTTTTGTCAGGACGACGCCGTAAACGTGCGCATGAACCGAGTGTAGTCGATCAAGCGCCGATTTAATCCCACGAACGGCAACCCCTTCGGCTTCAACGACAAAGACGCAACCTTCAACAGCGCGTGATAGCAGCGGCGCATCGGCGAGGCCGAGAATTGGTGGCGAATCGATCACAACATGATCGAAATGTTCAAGCAATTGCCGCACCAGCATCAGCATTCGGTCGCTGCTCAAAAGCTCGGCAGCACTAGGCGGCGTTGGCCCGGCGCTGAGCAGTGTAAGGCCCTTGGTCGTTGTCTGCGCGAGCATGATTTTCCAATCATTCTCACCCGCCAGAAAATTGCTCAGTCCGAATTTGTTACCGAGTCCCAGAGTTTGATGAAGCGAAGGCGATCGCATATCGGCATCGATCAGAAGAACATTCTTTCCTGTCCGCCCAAGCATCGTGGCAAGCGAAAGGCTGGTTGTCGTCTTCCCCTCGGCAGGCCGCGTGCTCGTTACCATGAACGCACGTGGGATGCCGTGGTCGGTCGAAAAAGCCAGGTTTGACCGGATGCTGAGATAGGCTTCGGACAGATGCGATTTCGCATCATTGAGGAGGGTGTACGCATCACCTTCTTCAATGTCAGGCACACTGCCGAGCAACGGCAATTGCAGCGCGCGGTTGACCTGCCCGGGTTCGCGTAGTCCCTCATCAACTTGGTCAAGCGCAAATGTTGCTGCTGCTGCCAGCGCCATGCCGAGTACCAACGCAATTGCGAGATTGAGCGGCAAGTTCGGTGTAGAAGGCGAGCCTGGAACTTTCGCCAGATCGACAATTGCGATGTTGTTTGCGCCAACGCCCGCAACACCGATTTCTTTAAATCGTTGTAACAGACCATCGTAGAGCTGACGGTTGGTATCGGCTTCACGCTGATAAATATTATACTGGATGCCGTCGCGCTGCTGAATTCCGAGTTGCTTTTTCAAACTATCGACGCGGGCTTTGATCTGCTGTTCACGCTGCAATGCTTCTCGAAATTCGGTCGTGCGTATGCTGTTGACGCGGCCTTCTTCGGCGGCAAGACTGCGATCGAGTACCGACAATTGCTGTTCGATTGCGCGTGCGGCGGGGTAGCCTGGCTCAAACTGAACCAATATCTTGGCATATTCAGACGCCACTTCGGCGCGTTTGGCGCGAAGTGTAGCCGTTGCCGGGTTAGAAATCGCCTCGGCGCTTGATCGCCCGCCGCGCTGCCCAGCGCGGCTTTCGGCGTTAATCCGGTCAGCCGTCGCTTTAACGAGCGCATCGTTAAGCGCTTCAAGGTCGCTTGATACCAGCGTACGTTCAGTGCGCGTTTTTCCGTCAGCTTCGCTTCGGCTTAATGCCACAATATTCTTTGTTTCAGCATAGCCAACGACATCGCGTTCAGACTGTTCGAGCCGCGCCCCAAGATCGGCCAACCGCTGCTGGAGGAACGCGCGCGCATCTGCCGTCGAGGAAAAGCGACGATCCATGCTCGCCTGAATGAATTGCTGCGTCCAGCTATTGGCAACTTGCGCCGCAATGGCAGGATTGCCGCTCGTATATTTGATATCGATTAGGCTTGAGCCACGGATCGGCGCAATAGTGACGTTAGCAAGCAGCATACCAATCGCGGCTTGCTCCCGCTGCGCGCGTTCGGCAACCGTAGGAGCAACTGCGTTCCTAGTCGCAAACACCGACGCCCCATTATTTTTGACGCCGTGTCCTTCGAAAAAAGCCGCGTTGCCGCCAAGTTTGAGATCACGCGCGACACGCTCAGCTAGCGAACGTGCTTCGAGTAACGAATATTGCGTCTGATAAAATTCGGCGTCACGCCCTGCTGTGTCGCTATTGAGCCCACCAACCTTTGTAATATCCTGCTGTTGGCGGCTGATTTCGATGCGCGCGCGCGCGGTGTAGCGCGGAGTGATCAGCAAGGTAACAACTAATCCGACGATGACCGACGCGATAATGATCCCTCCGATAACCCATTTCCAACGCAATATGGTCTGCCACATCCGCAAAAGCTGCGGCGGCGCCATGTTGTTTTCTTCCTGCGCCACATCACCCCGTTCAAAAGGATCATTTATCGACGTATCAGGCATAGTTTGGGTTGATTGGGACATTATTACTCTCAAAATGTACAAGGATTTCGGCGCATTCCACTTCGTTCAGCGTCAGTTCCTACCTTGCAGCAGTAAAATTATCGGTGTCGAAAGGAGCGGCGCAACCTGAAGGACATCCTTGAACAGACGGCGCGCCGACGAGTCGCCGACCACGACAACATCATTCGCAAACACTTCGGGGTCGTCATAGCCGCCGCGGCGGATGGCTTTCAAATTGTAGAGCGCCGCCATGCGCTGGCCACTCACGGTGCGAAATATCACGACGTCATCAAGCTTGGCAAATTCGTCGGTTCCCTTGGCGGTTGCAACGGCGCGCATCAGCGTCATCCGGCCAACAACGGGATACAGCCCGGGTTCACGCACCTGTCCATCAACGGTTATCACCTGACTGACGGTTTCTTTCAAATTGACGGTGACCTGTGGATCGCGGACAAAACGACCGCGCAAGCGCTCTTCGATAATATCTTCAAGCTCGCCCGGCGTGCGCCCCGACGTTTCAATAATGCCCGCCAAGGGAAAGGAAATCCGGCCGCCCGCATCGGTTTGCACTTCCTTGCGGCTCAATTCTTCAATGCCGAAAACATCGATCACAAGCTTATCAAACGGTCCGATCAGATAGGGCCGGTTTTGCTCAAAAAGATCCGCGCGGCCAGGCGGCGGAAGTGCACCGTCCTTACTCACTTGCACGTTCTGGCTGCCCGTCAGTACGCGCTGACCTGAACATGCGGAGATCACCAACAGGCCAATCACAATAAAAAGTTTCTTTGTCATTAGCGACCCTTTACAACGCAACGCGCGATTTACCAACCTGCTGTTCAAGACGATTTCGACACGGCTACGGGATCTACTTTAGTCCGCATCCCGGCGGTTTGCGGGGCAACAAACCATGCAGCAACGATGACGAACAACATCGCGATTGATGGCGCGCGGAGTGGATAATCGCCAATGCTACCAAGCGCCAACATCACCATGAGAAAAAAGCCGAGTTTGGCAAAAAGCAGTGGGAGACGTGACATTGCGGGCAATCGAAATAGAAAAAGCCCGCGCCGCGCCGATGCCACGATCACGGTCAACAGGATCAATATGGCTGGAATTCCGCCCGTCAGGAATAGCTCGACCCAGTCATTATGCGCGTGGTTGAGATACTCAGTTGTCATCAGATCCATCGGCTCATGAACTTGGTAAATTTCGACGAAGCTACCAAAACCCGAACCAAACGGAAGATACTGCGTGCTCATTGCGACGATGCGCGGCCAGACAGCGAAGCGCAATTCACTGACGGCATCTTGGGCAAACAGCCGGTCAATCACGTTTGCCCGCGACATCAAAATCGTCAGTGTCGTCAGACCAAAGACCGAAACGCCTGCAATCACATATCGCGGATTGAACCGATGCACTTTGCGTTTGGCGGGTGCGGTGGTCTGCGGTGGTTTGTAGAGCAGCGCGGCGGACACCAAACCAACGATGCCAAGCGCCAATCCCGAGCGTGATCCGGCAACCAGCAAGAGCGGAATGAGCAATATGCCGATCCCAAGCGCGACACCGGATCGGAACCGCACCTGCTCAACGCTATTCCCTGCCATTGATGCGAACACCGCCAGCATTGGAAACAAACAGGCGAGGTAAATTGCGTGATGATTGCGATTGGCGAAAAGGCCAACTGCCTCGGTGCCGTTGGTGATGCGGTAAAGGTAGAGTGGGCCGTTGTTTGGCCCCACCGCCTGCATCATGCCAAGCAACCCGCCAAAAACTCCAAGCACTATCAGCACAAGCAGGACGTGTTGGCGCTCAAGCGGTGATATGCGGATCATCAAAGCCAACGCTGCCGCGGGCGTGAGGAGCGAAAACAGCGCGTTCCAGGTTTCAGACGGCACCAAGCTGATCGGTCGCCACACAGAACCAAGCCCTGCCGTTTTATCGATCGTTATCGCCAGT
>JAYVVW010000022.1:0-9559 GCA_043786595.1 Sphingomonadales bacterium
GCCGGGAGGCTAACATTGAACCCGGTCACGAAACCGGGGGACCGTCAATTTAACAGGAGGACTCTATCTCTGACTGGTAACAAGTTGGGGTGCACGTCAGCACTTTCCGCAACCCAGTCACGAGAACCCCGACAAGAGCAATTTCGACGCTGACGGCTAATTGCCGCAGAAAGTCTCGGTTTCGCGGTTCACGATGCACAACGTTACCGTGAATCTATGTCCTGATAATGCACTGAGGCAAAGGTGCCTTTCGCGAGAGGTTTTTGGGAGTGCCCAACTGATTCTTCTCCTTGACGCACCCATCCTTGACCACGATGCATGAGCGCAATTCGCGCAAGCTTCCTTAAAATATACAGTTAATTTAAACGGTTTAATTTTCAGTACGGATCGACTTAGATCATCAATATTTCAATGTTATCAATAGTGTATTTTTACAAATCAACTTAATCAGCAAAAAATAAACAAAATAAATATAAATCTAAATGTAAAATATATAAATAAAAGTATTTATATAAAATAATGGAATTTTATATTCAAATAATCGTAAATAGATGTAACTAAAAACGCTTTGTAACATATACTTGATTATATGAGCCAAAAATGTTTAGAATACACGCCATTATATTTGTTTTTATTTCATATAAATAAATATTCTAAAAATAAATAGTTAACGTATCAGATTTAGACAGCAAAATATTGACGATTTACAGTAGAAATTATTCAATTATGCAACAGGTCGGCATCCCTGAAATGGCTTTCGCAGGGTGCAAATGGCAAAACAGGAGATTATCAATGCGCGATCTTACACTCGAAGAACTTGGCAATGTCTATGGCGCTGGCGACTCGCCTACCCCCCCAACGACATCAACCTGCTATTGCCCGCCACGCGGCAGCAAGGACAAAGGCTCCAAGAACAAGGGTTCGAAGAGCAAGGGTTCGAAGCGTCGCGGCGGCTCTAAGCACCGCGGTTACTAATCGTTCACTGGCCCGCAAAGGTCAGCGATAATTAAGGAACACGGGTGGCCCGGTGCCACCCGCGTCTTTTTTGTGTTGTCCAAAAACGACCGTCGGTAACGTAATATTTACTGTTTTTGGCCATTAACCATAATGTGCACACCCGTATTTGGAGACAAAATTTGTCCGGAGACAACCAGAACGAACAGGATGTCAACGCGACGCTGGTCTGGTTGCTGGGCATACCTCAACTCGATGAATATCTGTCGTTTGTCAGAAAGCGCGTGGTGCGCGGCGAAAAAATTGCGCCGCGCTTGCTGGTTGATGAATGGCGAGCGGCGAACGACGTTTTTTATGATCTTGAGCAAAATGAAGCGGGCGATGCTGACAAAATCTCAACCCGACCGCTGAACGGGGAGGTCACAAAGCTTGCAGCTGAACTCCGTGAAACTGAGCATTTCAAGGCAATGTTTGATACTGTCCCGGTGGCGTTTGAAATGGTCGAACTGGACCGCCTGATCGTGTGCCAAAGCGAGGTAGCGGACATTTATTCAGATACAATTGCGCATGCGCTAGGATCAAACCCCAGCGCAGAAGCGCTGTTCCGGTTTTGCATGTCGATTGATCGCGTGTTGCCGCCGGTAACAATCAAGCGGATTAGTGCGCAACTTTATCACTTTGTCTCACCCGCAACCGATTTGCGCGCACATGATGTGGCGCTTTTGTCGCCCTCCGATTTGGTGAGTGTCAACAGCATCGGCCCTGTTGCCGCCGCACTGGGCCTAATTGTTGGCTTTACGCCAAATTTTCTCAGCGCAATTCGTAGCGACAATCGTCTTTTGCTCCATAATGGCTATCACCGTGCTTATGCGCTGCGATCGATGGGCATCACCCATGCCCCGTGCATTGTAGAAACCGTTACCCGCACGAACGAGCTATCGATTATCGCAAATTCGAACGTGTCGTCTGATCCGGCCTTTTACTTCCGCGCCGCTCGTCCACCGATGTTGCGTGATTTCTTCAATCCCAAATTACGCAAGCTTCTGCTGGTGCGACCAATGGAAACGATTGTCGAAGTGAAATTCAGCATGACCGATCTGACGTCAACGCAGATTGAGCAATAGAGGGGCGCCGACCAGCCCAACTCAGCGAATAGGGAATTGCAGTGCCGAAATTACGTCTCAATTCCGATCTGGATATCGCAAACCTTACCCAGGGCTATCGCGAAAACAGGCGTGTGCGCGTCGAAGGGCTGCTTGAAGAAAAGGGAGCCAAAGCACTGCACGATTTCCTCGATCAGCACGACCAATGGTGGCAATTGATCAACACGCCCGAAGGCTTGATCGAATTGAACCGCAGCGCACGCGCGAAAATGAGCAGTAAAAGTCGTGCGGCTCTTGAAGCAAAGGTCTATGACGGCGCCAGACGCGGATTTCAATATCGCTATGAAGGGTTGCGCGTTCCCGATCTGACGCAATTGGTGCACGGCCATAACGACCCTCTCGTTCAGTTCGCCCGCTTGATGGCAAGCAAGCCGATGCTAGACTTTTTGCGCGCCATCACAGGGTGCGAGGAACTGAGTTTCACCGATGGCCACGCAACTTCATACGGCCCCGGAGACTTTTTGACCGGACACGATGATAATGTTGCGGGCAAGAGTCGGCTAGCGGCCTATGTATTCGGACTAACGCAAGTCTGGAAACCCGAATGGGGCGGCTTGCTGCTGTTTCACGGTCTGGGAGAGGCCACAGTCAGCGGACTGACGCCGCGTTTCAACACGCTCGACCTGTTCGCCGTCCCGCAGCGCCATAGCGTCTCGGTCGTAACCCCGTCGGCACCTGTCCGCCGTTATGCAGTGACTGGCTGGCTACGCGCGGCCTGACTTCGCCGTAGTCTGAGTCGCACGGAAGAGCGCGATGCTGGCTTCCAACTGTTCCTGAACACTGACCACACGGGCATCTTGTGCATTGATCAACTGGTCCTGCGCATCAAGGACATTGCGCAAGTCGGCTTCACCTTCAAGATACTGCTGCTGAGCGAGGTTCGCGGTTAGCCGAGCTTCCCGTTCGATATCCTCAAGGATTGCGGCGCGGTCACGGGAATGTCGGGCGGCGGACAAAGCATCTTCCACCTGGGCTAGAGCCGCTAGCAGCACTTGTCGGTAGTTTTGCACGGCTTCGCGCTGCAAGGCAGCAGCGGAATCGAGTTCGCCCTTTAATCGGCCCCGATTAAAGATGGGCAAAAGCAGGTTTGCGCCAAGGGTTAACCCAGCCAATGGTCCGCCCGAAAGGACAGTTTGCGATAAGCGGTTGAGCGAGAGATCAAGGCTTGGGAAAAATGCAGCCCGCGCCTGAACGACATCGCCACCTGCGGCATGGATACGTGCTTCAGCGGCCAAGACATCTGCCCGGAAAGGCATAATTTCGGAAGGCAGCGGAACCGCAGGTGGAGTGCGGGCGAAGCTGTTCAATGTCGTTGAGGTTGGCAAAAAGCGCGGGCTTTCCACCCCAATCAGCAAAGCCAGCGCCGTTCGGGTCTGGTCAAATGCCTGCTCGAGTCGGCTCCGCTCAGCGAGCAATTGACTAACCCGGATGACTTGCAGCCCGACATCGACCCGCGTCGCAACGCCTTCGCGCTGGCGCAATTCAAGAATGTGCTGGAGCTTGGTGGTCGCTGCAAGGTTGCGATCAAGCAAGCTGATGCGCGCCTGGAGGGTCGTGTGCTGAACGTAGGTGCGCGCGATTTCGCTCTGCAAAGCCACGACAAAATCGTCGCGATCAAAGCGGGCGGCGCGCGCGCGTTGCAGTGCCGACCGTTTCCCCGCAGCGACGCGACCCCAAAGATCAACCGAAAAGGAAGCGTCGATAGCCGCAAAGCTCGACGAAAAATCAAATGCACCCTTGGCGACGCTGCGGGTCGTGCTCAGCCCATTTGATACCGAAACCAACGGCAACGCAGCGCCGCGCGCGATGCGTATTCCTGCCAAAGCTTGATCTATCCGTGTCTGCGCGGCCAACATGTTGGGGTTTGCCAACAAAGCTTGAGCCGTCATTGTTTCAATTTCAGGAGAATGCAAAAGCGCCGCAACAGTCTGTGGACGGTTGACGGCTAACCCTGCCTGCATCTCGGGAAGGCCTTGACTCCACGCATCTGAAAGCAGGTTTGGCGCCACATCTAGTCGAGGCGTTAGTGCGCATCCACTCACGAACACGCCAGTGGCAAGGACAAGAAGACTGAGGGGGTAAATTCCTTTGCTCATTGCGAGATAATAGCGGCAACCCTTTAACAATCTTAGCCGCACTTTGACCAACGTCGTCTCATTCGTATTTAACGCCCCTTTAACCCGATCTGTGTAGCGCTTGGCGACAGATATTTGGAGTTTTATGGATGGCAAGCGCACTTTTCCGCGCCGAAGTAATCGAAGCGCGTCGACAGCGGCTGGCCGGGATAGTCGTTGCAGCAGTGCCACCCTCTGCGCGCCTCTACACCATCATTGTTGGTGCAACTTCGATCATCATTCTGCTCACCCTGTCATTCGGTAGCTATGCCAGCACCGCAAATGTTCGTGGGATTGTGGCTTATGACTTAGGGGTTGCGCGGGTTTCGGCTTCGTCAACCGGAGATGTCGCTGCAATTCATGTTCGGGCAGGTACGCAAGTGGCGGCGGGCGCGCCGCTCGTTACGGTTGTGACGGCGCAAGGGGCTAATGGGCTTTCGGCACAACTTGCAGAAATTGAGACTCAGCTTCGCGAAATTGACCGTCAGATCGCGCTTGCAGGCAATACTGGCTTGACCGAGTTGCAAGCGCTTCGTCAGCAGCAAGCCGGCGTTGTCACCAGCGTCGCGTCACTTCAACGCCAAAAATCGATTGTTCAATCCCAGATCAGCATTACTGAAGCCATGTTGGCTCGTAATGCGAGGCTGGCCAAGGCGGGTGCAGGAAGCCAACGTCAAGTTGACGAAGCGCGCGCAGCCCTGTTGTCACGCCAATCCGAAAGCGAAGCACTGACCCAAAGGATTAGTGATGCCCAAAGTAAGATTAGCGAAGTAAGCATCCAGCTGAGCCAGCGCGGCTTGACGTCAGATACCTCCCGATCTCAATTGGTCGCCCAACGCGCCATTTTGGTTGCACAACGTGCTGATATCGCCCGCGCAGATCGTCTCGTCATAAGCGCACCGGTCGCGGGCGAAGTGAGCGATGTTTCGACGGAAATCGGGCAAAGGGTCGGACCCGAAAAGTCGCTTGTCACTCTTATTCCGCAAGGCAGTAATATCGAAACGTGGCTGTACGCGCCGTCTTCGGCGATCGGCTTTGCCAAGCCCGGCCAACAGGTAAGGCTTCGGTTCGATGCTTATCCTTATCAGAAATATGGCTGGGGGCAGGGCACCGTCGTGTCGATTTCGCGCGTTGCGATTGACCCCGCTAATGTTGACGCCGCCATTCGCCCGACAGAACCCGTATTTCGTGTGCGGGTGCGGATTGACTCAATGGGAAGATTAACTGTTCCCAAAGATGCGTTGCGTCCGGGCATGACTTTGTCTGCCAACCTTGTCATGCAAAGCAAGCCGCTTTGGGATTTGGTCATCGGGCCGATCAAGGGGCAAGTCGCCGGATGATCGAAGGCTGGATTCCCTCGTCGCGGACAAGGCCGGTCCTGCAGACCGAAGCCGCCGAATGCGGTTTGGCCGCGCTCACTATGGTCGCCAGCCATTACGGCCATGATGTCAATCTGGCGGGATTGCGCCGCCGCTATCCAACATCAATCCAAGGGGCAACTCTGCCCCAGCTCATGTCAATCGCGACCGATCTCGGATTGGCCCCACGCGCCGTGCGGCTTGAACTTTCCGAGCTGCGAAAACTCGCGCTGCCCGCCGTTTTACACTGGAATCTCAATCATTTTGTCGTGCTTGAATCGGTAACAGGCAATCGGGCGGTCGTGCTGGACCCTGCATCAGGACGAAAGATATTGCAGCTTGAAGAGCTAGGCCGCCACTTTACTGGCGTCGCGCTCGAACTGAAGCCCACAACTGATTTCAAGCCGATCAAAGCGAAAACGACCACGCGTCTCTCCGACCTATGGTCGCATATCACCAACTTTCGAACGGCCTTTGTCCAAGTTCTTGTTCTTTCTCTCGTTCTGCAATTCACAGCGTTGCTGATCCCTTTTTACATGCAGATCATCATTGATGATGCCGTGACGCAGGCCGACTCGAACTTACTGTTTCTGTTGCTGATTGCGTTCGGGATGGTCTACGCACTCAGTGACATCACCAAGGCGCTCCGCGACTGGGTAATGATGACGCTAGGACAATCGCTTTCCTTTGATCTTGGCGGCAATGTGATCCGACATTTGATCCGTCTGCCACTGTCGTATTTTGAGCGTCGCCATGTCGGTGACCTGCTGTCACGGGTTGGGTCGATCCAGCCGATTCAAAAGCTGTTGACGAGCGGTCTGGTAAACATGTTGATCGACTTCGTTCTGGTGCTGGTAACATTGGTCGTCATGGTCATTGTCAGCCCGGTGCTGGCAACAATCGTCTTGGTCTGTACATTGTTTTATATTGGCACCAATCAGATCGTCTATCCGATCATGCGCAGGCGATCCGAAGAGGAGATTATCGCCCGCGCCGGCGAAGCAACCTATTTAATGGAAACGATACGAGCCGTCCGCGCGGTAAAAATCCACGGCCATGAATCGCAGCGTGAAAGCGGCTGGCGCAATCAATTTGCTGGCGTGATTTCAGCATCCTATCGTTCCGGTATGCTCGGCATTGGTGTCAATCTTGCTGAGTCGGTTCTGTTCGATTTTGCCTTTTTAATTTGCGCCTATCTTGGTGCATTGCAAGTGATTGATGGCAAAATGAGTATTGGTTTGTTGCTTGCGTTTCTGGCTTACCGCAGCAGTTTTGTTGGCAGCGCAACATCATTGGTTGATCAGTTGATGAGTTGGCGATTGTTGTCGGTTCATCTTGAACGCCTGTCAGATATCGTGAGCGAGCCAAAGGAGGAATTGATTGCGCACGTCCGGCAAGGCGTTTTGCCGGGCCCTGCTATTGGCCTCGATGGAGTTACCTTTCGTTATGACGTGTCCGGTGCGCCGATCTTGAATGATGTCAGCTTCGAAATTCCTGCCGGATCGTTGGTTGCCTTGGTGGGGCCAAGCGGGGCTGGAAAGACAACTTTGATGCGGTTGTTGCTCGGTTTGCAGTCTCCCAACGCCGGGCAAATTTTGATTGATGGCCGTCCACTCAATGCGGCGATGATGGCCAATTGGCGCGCACGCATCGGAGCGGTTTTGCAGGACGATTGCCTGCTAACGGGGACGTTGGCAGACAATATCGCTTTTTTTGACGCAGATGCGGATCATGGCCGGATTGTCGCAGCATCACGATATGCCGAAATTGATGCTGATATTGCGCGTATGCCGATGGCCTACGAAACATTGATTGGTGATATGGGTTCGTCGCTTTCGTCTGGCCAGCGCCAGCGGATATTCCTCGCCCGCGCGCTGTACCGTGATCCCGATGTGTTATTCCTTGATGAGGGCACGGCCAACCTTGATCCCGAGACCGAACAGCGGATTGTCGATATGATTGCAAAGCTGCCGATGACCCGAATTGTTATTGCTCACCGTCCTGCGTTGGTTGAGCGTGCAGATTATGTCATCACGCTGGACGGTGGCAAAGCAAGGCTACGCAAGAGCGAAAAGCACTGAATTCCGAGCGCTGCAATTTCTTTCGGTTGAGGTCGGGCCAGAGCGATGTATTTTAATTATGTACCAGTGCGTTGCCCACATTAATGCGGATGGAGATCATGGATAAAGACAGCGAAAACGGTGAGGAAAAAGAATGCGAGGCCCGTGCCCCGCGGAAAGCGATCATGCTCGCAGCGATATTAACAGATAAAAATGGAATTGCGCACAGAATCCGCATTCGCAATCTTTCTGCGACGGGTTTGGGTGGTGTTATCGAACATCCAGTTGCGCTTGATGATGTAGTCCGTCTCGATCTACCCGGCATGAAACCAGTAAAAGCAATTGTCACACGCTGGAGTGGCAAGGAATTTGGCGTCCGCTTTCAAAATGGGATCGTGCCCGAACATGTTGGCGTAAAAATTGAGAATGAGGGATCAAATTTCGCCTTGCGCGATATTCATAAAATGGTTCACGACCATCGTCGGCCGGGCTTAATCAAAAGCTAAGGTGGCATCGGCCCCTTTCGTTTCCAGAAGACCGTGTTTTACCTCTGAGTGGATATTTCATTCTCACATCGGCTACCATAGGCCGGATTGCGTGCATGGCCATCAACATCTTCGTTGCTGGCATTGACGGAACAAACGCAGCAATTCTGAGTCTGGGTCAAAGGTGCAAAGTCGATTTCGCTTTTTGGCAGATATCGTGCGCGCATTGAAAACGCAAAAGTTCTGATTGGCCACGGCTTCAATCGAGATGGAAATGTTGCAAACGGCCGACCGCCGAAGTTTTTTATCGGAACAGAACGCAGGTCAGCGTATCGAGCGCGGGAGCGAGTTTGAGATCGTTTTGCTCGGTCAGCAGGCGGAGTGTCGCCCCGATTAGCGTGTTGGTCTTGCCCAATTCCTTGGCAATATCGTCCAAACCATCGGCGAGGCTGAGTTGCTTTGATTTGGCCATCAGCAACCCGAAGTAACCGCCTGCGCATAGCCATCGGCAAACTTCGCATCGTCGGCATCGGGGAAGAGAAGCGCTTTCCAATCATCCTTCAGCTCAAACAGCTTGGTATTTTTTGACGCCCAATTGCTCAATTACTTCATCGCGCAAAATCCGGCACAGGTGGGCGGAAATGCGCGCGAGCTCCTTGACCGTTTTCGGTGCAATCGGTGCCCATGTCAGGAAATCATTGATCAGTGGCAAGAAGCTATCGAGTGCGGCGAGCTTTGCGCCCAACGTTTCAATGCGCCTGCCTGATGCCGAAACGGCTATCGCACGCGTCGCTTCACGGGTGCAACAGGGCGGGCATGATATTCTCGAACCTGTCATTCGTCGCCGTTTTGCAAGCGGTTTGCTCAATTTTAATACCCAGTACAAGCAGGCTGTTAACGATTGGGCGTTGTATAATAACAGCGGCGCAAAACCCCTTTTGCTGGAATGGGAAGAGAACCGATGAAACAAAACATTTCACAGGCAAAAAATCCGGACTTGCGCGCGGGCTTGTCGAGCATCTCGCGCAGATACTGCCTGCGGTGCGCACGCCAAGCCCGATCGACACCGTCCTCGATTTTGCAATGATCACCGACCCCGCCGCACGCGATCCCGCACGGATGGCAAAGCTCGACGCAATTTGCCGGCGGGTTTTGGAGGTTTAGCCGGGGCGGGTTCCTAGAGCTTGTCATCCCCGTGAGAACGGGAATCCATCAACGCTGACGTTGGGAGTGTATCGAGTCCCGCCGCAGTTTTTCCCGAGCACCAGCAAGCATGTCCTGAGCTTCGTCGAAGGGGCAGTCGAAGGGCGGGAATGACGTTGAGAGCGCGGGGCGTTTTGAATTG
Organism: Sphingomonadales bacterium; assembly: GCA_043786595.1. Lineage (GTDB taxonomy): Bacteria > Pseudomonadota > Alphaproteobacteria > Sphingomonadales > Sphingomonadaceae > Aquisediminimonas. The sequence goes on from JAYVVW010000022.1 coordinate 9,480, forward strand.
GAGAGCGCGGGCCCACCCTAGCCGTCATTCCCGCGAAGGCGGGAATCCATAAACGCTGACGTTGGGAGTATATCGATTCC